>JAYVFW010000334.1:0-3745 GCA_043772715.1 Phormidesmis sp.
GCGGTTTGAAACCGTCCGTGAATCTCTAAACGCACATCGGGATAGAGACGTTGCAGCGATCGCGCCAACTCCACCCCTGCGCCAACATCAGCCGAACGGTGAAACCCATCGACGACCAGATCAATATCGGTTAGCGTTACGGGCTGATCAGCATCGGTCAGCAGTAAATCGCGCACGGCTCCGCCCACCAAATAGAGATGCCAACCGTGCTGTTCTGCCTGGTTTGCCGCAATCGCTAAGAGTTCTTGTAAATGAGCAGAAAGCCGATCGAGGTTGATTTTGGATTTCGGACTTTGAACGGTAGATTTTGAGGGGTTTTCAGGTCTCTGATGATCAGCTTGATGAAGTTGCCGCAGCACATCTGTGCGAGTCACAATGCCGACGAGTTGCCCTTGATCTAAAACGGGTAGGCGACCAATATCGTAAGTCACCATTAATGACTCGATTTCTGGCAGTTGAGCATCGGGCGCGATCGTCTTTAAGTTCGTGGCCATATAACCTTTGACCGGAGCATGACCAAACCCGTGATAAAAGGCTATGTCCAAGTCGCGACGAGAGATAATGCCGACTAGTTGATCGTCGGCATTCACGACTGACAATCCCGAATGACCATAGCGCAGCAGAATTCGTTGAGCTTCGTCGATCGTCGTGTCAGGACGAATGGTGCGAACTGGAGATGACATCAACTCTCGTGCCGTTAGAGATGGCGGAATCTGAGCCTCAAACTGCGTGAGCAACTGCGTCAAGATTTCTTGAAAGTCACCATCCCGTAAGGTGAGCGCGGCAGCTTTAGGATGTCCGCCTCCGCCCCAGGGTTTAAACAATTCATTTAGATTAGTGCCTTCGATGCGCGATCGCCCAATCACACTCAAAACGTTGGCTTCATTCACTCGGCAATCGACTCCCCGACAATAGCGATGCAGCAACAGCAACGCATCACTTTCGGTCAGTTCCATCAATCGAGAGGCGAGACTAGAGAGTCCGGGCACATATTTATCGGTTTTGAGAATCACCCAAGAAAAGGTATAACCCTGAATGGTTTGAGATTGCAAACTTTCGAGTGCCACTCCTAGTAAGTCTTGCAGCGTGGGGGAGAGTCCGGGATCGATATACTCTGCGATCGCCCTTAAATTGGCACCTTGCCCCATCAGCCACGCCAACGCCAACGCATCTCTGGGAGTGGCATGATCAAAGGCTAGGGAACCTGTATCGACGTGAATTCCGAGCGCCATTGCTGTCGCTTCGATCGCCGTTGGCAAAATTTGCGCGGTCTGAAGTCGCTCAACGATTAAAGTGGTTGTGGCTCCAACTGCTTCAACATGGCGATCTTGGGCAAAAATATCGCTCTCCGCATCCAGATGATGGTCATAGAGTGTAATTGGGATATCCGGCAAATCTAACCATTCTGCAACTTTGCCTAAGCGATCGCGCCTTTGACTATCGACTACAGATAGGGATCGAATGGTTTGTGGATTCACCGATCGCCGCTCAATCAACGCATATTCATCTCGATGCAGTGCTAGAAAATCTCGCACGGTGGGATGCGCTCCGCCTGCCAGCACAATTCGCGATCCCGGCAAGAGGCGAGATAGCCCGATCGCCGCACCCAATGTATCGAAATCTGCCGTGATATGACATAGAATCAGATCCATTTTTCTGATAGGTTACTACTGAGGGCTAGTCAAAGTTGCAGCCTGAATGCCGCCAAATCTAGATTTAATTTTTGCTGTAGTAGGGAGAAGATAATGACAATTTTGTTTCAAGCCGCCTTGGCTGCTCTAGTAATATTCTCATTTGTGATGGTGGTTGGGGTGCCCGTTGCTTATGCATCTCCTCAAAACTGGGATCAGTCAAAGCGTCTGCTTTATTTAGGTGCCGGAATCTGGACTCTGTTGGTGCTAACAGTTGGGGCATTAAACTTCCTGGTTGTTTAAAAGTTTTGTAAGCTAGGGGGAGAAAACACGATGCTTTCGACCCCTTTTAAGTTTAGAGTTCCGTCCGCTAAGACTCCTGAAGCAAGCGCCAAATCTCGTCACGAAATGTGAAATATAAACAAAACACTGACTGATGATCCAAGTAGATTGAGTAAGTATCCTTGGGTTTTCACCATAAGGGTAAAAGTAGGGGCAGTCTACGTTCGATCGTAGCTGTGAAATGTTGACGCTTAGATTGAAATAATGACTATTTTTGAAGGATCGTTCTCGCAAACGGAGTCACTTCGTTTTGCACTTGTGATTGCGCGGTTTAATGACTTAATTACAAACAAGTTGGTGGAAGGTTGCCAAGATTGCCTGAAACGCCACGGGGTGGATGTCAATCCCCAAGGCACTCAGGTCGATTATGCTTGGGTGCCGGGATGTTTTGAGTTGCCCCTGGTCGCCCGCCAACTTGCAGTTAGCGATCGCTACGATGCGATCATTTGTTTAGGTGCTGTTATTCGAGGTCAAACGCCGCACTTTGAATATGTCTCGGCAGAAGTCTCAAAAGGCATCGCGGCAACTGGGTTTCAAACAGGCGTGCCCGTGATTTTTGGGGTGATCACCGCAGATAATATGCAGCAAGCGCTAGAGCGGGCTGGAATCAAGAGCAATCACGGCTGGGGCTATGGCATGGATGCGCTTGAGATGGCAAGTCTGATGCGTCAGGTCAAAGGTGTTCCGGTGGGCAACCATGCCAATGGCGTGATCGCTCCCACGGCTCACCACACCTTGTCAGCCTCATTTCACGAGGCGATCGCAGATCCATCAGTCGATTAAGATTAGTAAAAGGCACCTGAATTTGTGCTATAAATCTACAGTAATCTCATCGAAAAACCGGGGATTGCGGTGGGTATCCTAATACAAGATGTATCAAAGCGATTTGGCAGCTTTCAAGCTGTCGATCAAGTCAGTTTAGAAGTAAAGAGCGGCTCTCTCGTCGCTTTGCTGGGTCCGTCCGGGTCGGGCAAATCTACGCTGCTGAGACTGATTTCAGGCTTAGAGACTCCCGATGTGGGCAGAATTCTGATTACGGGCGAAGATGCCACCGATCGCAGTGTCCAAGACCGCAACATCGGCTTTGTCTTCCAGCACTATGCGCTGTTTAAGCACATGACCGTGCGACAAAACATTGCCTTTGGGCTAGAGATCCGTAAAGCGGCAACTACTAGGGTTAAGCAGCGCGTTGAAGAGTTGTTAGATCTAGTGCAGTTGACTGGGCTAGGCGATCGCTACCCATCCCAACTATCGGGAGGGCAACGGCAACGAGTTGCCTTAGCGCGAGCGCTTGCAGTAGAACCCAAAGTGCTATTGCTCGACGAACCCTTTGGAGCGCTCGATGCCAAAGTTCGAAAAGACCTCAGAGCCTGGTTGAGACGCTTGCACGACGAAGTACACGTCACGACTGTCTTTGTCACCCATGACCAAGAAGAAGCGATGGAAGTCTCAGACGAAATTGTAGTGATTAACAAAGGCAAAGTCGAGCAAGTCGGCACCCCTGCTGATATTTATGATCACCCAGCCAGTGCATTTGTGATGAGCTTTATCGGTCCGGTGAACGTCTTGCCCAGTTCGTCACGGCTCTTTCAAAATAACGGGTTTGATTCCGCTCATCCTGAAATGTTTCTGCGTCCTCAAGACGTTTTAATTGAAACCTCTCCAAACGGCAGCACTGTTGCTGCTAGAGTCAGCCGATTAATTCACCTGGGCTGGGAGATTCAAGCTGAATTGACGCTCGACGATGGTCAAGTGGTCACGGCTCATCTGAC
>JAYVFW010000335.1:0-3738 GCA_043772715.1 Phormidesmis sp.
GCTCCGCACAGCAAAGCTGCCCGCTTCTTGAGTAATTTGATGTAAAGGTTTTGGTGAAAGACTCATAGAGTTATCTCCGTTACTAGCTCCAAAGGCGAAACAACTTTTGCCGGATGAGTGATTGCTGTTTTTGCTCGCCTCAAAAAACGATCGTCACACGTACAAAAATAGTCTGCTTGTGCATCAATAGCAGATGCCAAATGCAAAGCATTTAACGGTTTGATTCCCAAATCCACGAATGCTGCCGCTTTTTTCTCAATCAATTGGCTACGCGGAATAAACACCTCTGCCCTTGCCAACACTTCTAGAATGTATGTCCTTCGCTCAGAAAGTGGAATTTGCTCTGCCTCAAAGAGGAGTGCAGCCGATGAAACAAGCTCAAGTCGTCCAGCCTCCCACAGAATCACAATATTAAGAATCGCCTCAGCCTCAACTGCCACCCGAATCTGTGTCTTTGTATCCAATGGATGCTGTAAGCTGCACATATCCAAATAGATCCTCATAAGCAGCAGTTTACAACTTTCACGCAATGGGAGCCACGATTAAAGAGCGATCGCTCCATTTCATGAAAGGTTTATTCCAGTTCAAAGCTAAAAACTTCGAGTTTAGCGATCGTTCGAGGTCAAAGGTCGGTAGCTCTGCTTCCCGTAGGATTCGTTCGAGTTCGAGCTAGAAGAACGGAGATCAAAAAGGGTGCTGCACCACCACTCCCAGCGACAAAACAACTTGCTCAAGCCCCTCTTCCCCCAAAACTCCCAGCTTTCCAGCAAATCGCTCCAAAGACACCGATCTCGTTTGCAGAGGATTTGCAACAGACGTTTTACTCAGACCATTTTGTGAAGAAGGACGTAGCTGCACCAGCCAGGGAATAGCAGCAAAAGCAGGTTTCCAACCAGTAATTGGAACCACTAACCGCAATCGTAAACCCCCTAACTCATTTGCACTGATGACGATCGCAGGTCGAGTTTTTTGGATTTCATCCCCTCTTGTCGGACTCAGTTGCACCCACCAAATTTCTCCTCGCTGCGGTTCGCTACTAGTCATCCCAATTTTCATCGTCTACATACTCATCCACCCATTCCATCTCCTCACTCCCAGTTTGAAAATAGGGTGCGATCGCTGCCGCTTGCTGCGCTAACAATTCTCGACGCTGATCCATTGGTAACTCTAAGAAAGCCTGCAAATTCACAAATGACCTCACTGTTTCGCCTTCAGACTTCTTCAAAGTGCTAGCAAACTCCAGCAGTGAAGGCAGTTGCTCTTCTGGCAACTGTTCAATGACCAACAATAGTTCTTGACGAGTATTCATCATTAGGAACATCTCATAGTTAACCGATTCTAATTTACAGAACGAGCGCTCGCTTTACTTTCTGCGGCGTTTGTCCGAGATCAGAGGTCAGATTTTCGAGGTCAAAGCACGATCGTTGCACCTCACGACGCGATCGTTCGAGTTTAGAGGTCAGATTTTCGAGGTCAAAGAGCGGTAGCTCTGCTTTCCGTAGGCAAGACTCGCATTCACAATCATCATGCTGAGGAGGAATACGATCGTAGTTGCGTCGATCGCTTGGCAAGCGATCACCCATGCAGAGCCAACCAGCGCGATCGTGGCTCAATTCATCCGCAATCCTGGCAGATACCCAGCGCTAAACCTAGATAAGTGAGGGCGATCGTCAGATACTGCAAATAAATCACGTCTTAATTCTCATCCCTTCATACGGTCTGCCTCACTTCTCTGGATAGGTTTCCACACCAGACATTTAAGGCACAATCGAACACAATTAAAACTGAAGGCAAGGAAAAAAACTATGAAACTTCCATTTTACGATTGGTATCGCAATCTGATTCGCAACTCAAAATATCGCTGGGCGATTATTGTCGGCACGCTGCTTTATTTGATTAGCCCGATCGACCTACTGCCTGATTTTATTCCCCTGATTGGGCAAATTGACGATGCGGTGGTTGTAACGCTTCTGGTTGCAGAATTGTCTGGTTTGTTGCTCGATCGCGTCAAGACTCAGAAAAACAAAGGTGTCGCAGCAGACACAACGGTCGCATCGGCTGAAACTGTAGATGTGAATGCAACATCTGTTTAGTAGATGACTCGATCTATAAGAGTGGTTTGTGGTCAGAAAAACGTCTGATCACAAACCACTTTTTTAATCGGTGAACAAGCAAAAATCAGCCCCGTGCAAATGTTACGGAAAGTTCTATTCATCAGACCGTTATCTGAGTCGTGTGTTAAACTGATATCAGCTAAAGATTATTTTCGGCTGTGTAATTCGTTCTCACAAGCGTTTCTCCGAATCTAACTCGCTACAACTTCTGATTCTGGAGATATTTTATGTCGATTTACGTGGGCAACCTGTCTTATGAAGTCACTCAGGATGACTTAACACAGACATTTGCAGAATATGGCTCCGTTAAGCGCGTTCAGTTGCCAACCGACCGAGAAACCGGTCGTTTACGCGGATTTGCCTTTGTCGAAATGGGAACCGACGCAGAAGAAACCGCTGCGATCGAAGCCTTAGACGGCGCTGAGTGGATGGGTCGCGATCTCAAAGTTAACAAAGCAAAACCCCGTGAAGAAAGAGGTTCTTCAGGTGGTGGCGGCGGCGGCGGTGGCTGGTCAAACCAGAACCGCGGTTCTCGATACTAATCTAATCTTGAGAGCATTTACGCTCTAAAGTCTTGAAGGCAGACAAGGCGTCTGCCTTTTTTATTGGATGATTGAAATCTGCTGTCCCTAACATTTCTCAAACACCATGAATACGAAAGAGTTCTTGAGCCGATATGCGGCAGGGCAGAGAGACTTCAGAAACCTGAATCTGATGGCGGCTAATTTAAGAAACATCAACCTCAGCGGCGTTAATTTGAGCGGCGCTAACTTAACCAAAGCAAATCTGACCCGCACAAACTTAAGCTATGCCAACTTAAGCGACGCAATCCTAACCGGTGCGGTGTTAACGCAAACCAATCTAACCAAAGCCAATTTGCTCAACGCTGACTTGAGCGATACCAGTCTGGCAGATGCAGAGACGAGTCACGCCAGAGTTAGAAACGCGATCGCTGATGACGTGATTATTCCGTCGACTCGTCAAGCTCCTCTCCCTGACTCAGTTTAGGCGAAAAACCTGACCGACACGAAAGCAATTCTCGCACCAGACAGAATCGAGAAGCTTGCGAATGAACCAACTACGCTTAATGGTGATCTCAGATGATCCAGTCGCTACCAGCATCAGTCAAATGCTGCGCGCACCTGAAGTGGAGATAGTTGTAGCAGGTTCGGTCAACGAAAGCTTAGAGGCTTTGCGCGTCACCAACTTGACGTTTTGATCTGTGATGTTGATTTGCTAGACGATGAACGCTGTCTACAGATGCGATCGTTTAGAGATCTAGAGCTTAAACACGGCTGGAACACAACACCCGCGATCTTAGTCAGTGGCTCGATCAAAGATCTAGACTTTAATCAGGCGATCGCGATGGGCTTCCGAAGATTTTTAGCCCGCCCGATCGAGCGCGATCGCCTCGTGTCTGCCATTATCAGCCTATCAACCTAGACATTAAATCGGAACAGCATTACATCGCCTTCCTGAACCACATACTCCTTGCCTTCACTGCGGACTAAGCCTTTTTCCTTGGCAGCGCCCATTGAGCCTGTGGTCGTCAGATCCTGATATGCCACAGTTTCAGCGCGAATGAATCCCCGCTCAAAATCAGTGTGGATCACACCTGCCGCTT
>JAYVFW010000336.1:0-3732 GCA_043772715.1 Phormidesmis sp.
GGAAATTGGTCTAACCTTAAGCCAGCAAAATCGGCAGTTGAGAGTTGAACGTCTAGTGTTTCATGAGCGTGGAGTGATGCCGCTACTACTAACTTACGAGGGTTCAATGCTTAAGTCAATCTTAATTTAAGCCGAGGTATCTGAGGGCGTGTTGATGCCGACCAGTCCAGAATTTGTATCGTTATGTCGATCGCAGGTCGCTCTACTGACTCAAGTGTTAGGAGCTTCCCTCAGCGTGGTCTATTTGACCGAAGAATTGGTCGAGGGGGCAGAGGCTCAAATCGTGCCCATCGCGACCTATCCTGAATCGATGGCATTAGAAAAATCGAGTCGTTTTGTGTTGCCTCCAGGAAATGACGTGGCTGCTGCAAATTCTCGACAGATTTCTGCGGGTGTTCACGTCGATGAACCCTTGTCTACTGATCCTGATGAGCCAGTCGATGTTGCTGCCGTGTCTCAACGTTTTAAGGTCGGACTAGTCGAGCAACGGCAGGCTGTGTTGCCGCTCGTTCATGAAGGGATGGTTTTGGGTCTACTAGTGACTGAGCGCAGCGATCGTCCGTGGACTACCTGGGAGCGCAGCCAGATTGAGCGAGTTGCTGCCACGATCGCCTTGGCGATCGTGATGGATCAACGCGCTCAGTGGTTAGACCAAACCCGCCACCAGCAAAGACTTTTGCAAAACGAGCAGCATGATGTTTTAGATAATTTGCTGCATCAGTTTAAAAATCCGCTCACAGCGCTTCGCACGTTTGGCAAGCTTTTATTGAGACGATTGCGACCCGAAGACTCAAATCGAGATGTCGCAACGAGCATTGTGCGAGAGAGCGATCGGCTTCAAGATCTATTGCAGCAGTTTGATCGGGCGATCGATTTAGAGGATGTAGATCTGATCTCAGTAGAGGTAGATCGGCAGTCACAACCAACGGATAATAGATCGATTCCCCTACTTCCGGCAGGGGTTTTAACGGGTTCAAGTCTAACGTTAGAAGCCTGTTCAGTCACTGAAATTTTGCAGCCGCTGCTGAGTTCTGCTGAAGCGATCGCTCAAGAAGAAAAGCTTTCGATTCGAGCCTTGATTCCAACTGATTTGCCGCTTGTGTGGGCAAATCAGGGAGCGCTGTGTGAGGTGTTGAGCAACTTGATTGACAACGCACTCAAATATACCTCACTCGGTGGGCAAGTCCATATTCGAGTCGATGCGTTAGACGGTCGCGTGCTCGTGCGCGTGACCAACACAGGGCAAAAAATTCCGCCGCAAGATTTGTCCCATTTGTTTGAGCGACACTATCGAGGCGTACAGTCCATGACCGCGATTCCGGGGACGGGGTTGGGGTTAGCGATCGCTCGTCGCTTAGTCGAGCAGATGCACGGCGAAATCGAAGTCTTTAGCCCTATGCAAAGTGACGGCTGGATCTCAGAAAATTCTGACCAGCCGCCAACAGAGCAAGGCGCTACATTTATGGTGAAGCTATCGATTGCAAAGATCAGAGTTGAAACAGAAGACGCTTAGGATCGTGGATTAAATCATATTGGTGACTGACAACATCAAGGGGCACGGCAGCACCATGCCCTTACACAGATTCCGGCTTTTATTGGGATTGGGGCAAGACCAGATCAGCATTTAACCGCAGATTGAGGTCAGAATTGGGCTGGATAGAGATCAGATCGATACGATCGCGACCAAAGATCAGACCCGCCAACGCCCCTGCACCCGTGCCAATTAAGACTTCGCCAACTTTGATGTTGCGATCGCCCGTCACCGCGGCGATACCCGCCGCAGCCGCAGAACCCACCGCGGCACCTTTAAGAATCGTGCCAGTGCTGGAACCGCGACGGATGGTTTCGGTTGTGGTAATGGGGTTAGAGGTAGCATCGATCGGACCTTGTTGCCCATTCGCTAACGTCAGTTGAGTGGCAACAAACTGTGCTTGACCTTGAGACACCACCAGTTGACCAGCCACCTGACTTCCCGCCGGAATCAGCACCGCTCCAGTAGAAGTAACGATGTTTTGAGCCACTTCCAGCGTGAGCGGGGTTGGGTTTGGCTCATTCTTGGCTAACAAAATCCTGTCTGCCTTTGTATAGCGCACAGGAATTGAGGTTCCGGCAGGAATTCTCACTTGTTGAGGAGGTGTAACTGCCTGACCCACAATGAAGGGAGACTGAATTGCAGCAACCTGCCCACTGCTGACTAAAGCTTGAAAGATAAAGGCAGCCGCTTCAGCGCGGGTTTCAACCTGATTGGGGTTGAGCAACTGCACATCAGGATAGTTGACGACCAGGCGGCGTTCGGTAGCGGCAGCGATACTGCCTCGGGCATAGCCCGGAATGTCACCCGCATCCCGGAAGACTTGCAGCGTTGTTTCAACTGGGTTAGTGCTAGTGTATTGCAGCCCGTTGGTCAGAGAAACCACCGTTTGAGCGCGAGGGATGTTTTGGTTAGGTTGGAAAATCCCACCGGGATAGCCTGCTAAAAACCCGGTTGTGTAAGCAAATTGAATGGCATTATAGGCCCAATAATCGGTAGGAACATCATTGAAATTGATTGCACTGCGAATTTTAGGAGCATTGGGAAATGCTTGCCGAATCATGGCAGCAAATTGCGCCCGATTTACGGGTTCGTTTGGACGAAATGAGCCATCGGGAAATCCTTTAATAACGTTCCGAGAGGCCAATTCTTGAATGAAGCCGACTGCCCAATAGTTTGAAGGGACATCAGAAAAAGTGGTCTGAGCAAAGGCAGGTGCAGAAAAGATGATCGGAGCCGTTGCAGATGCCGTGATGCCCAGGGTGAGTAACAAAGCCGTTCCAGACTTAAAAGCGATAGACATAGGAGTCGTTCCCAACTGATTGCGTTAATTTTAATTTTGATCAAGTAGACAGTGAGCAGGTTAAGAAATCTTGTCATCTAACCAGAGAGATTTCTAATCTTTCTCAAAACGTTGTTGTAGGTTCTAGATTTCTAACTCCCATTCTGTCTGCCTTTATGTATCCCAAGACCGTAGCTGAAAGACGGATGTTTCCAGCACTATGACACTTCGAGAAGTGGTTATGAATCGGCTTATTTATGATGCATTAAATCAACTCAAATGAGACTTATTTTTGAATCGTAAAATATTTTTGTTGAACCGATCGTCCATTTGGCGAAAGAGCGACATTTTGGTTTACGCTGCCAAGAGAAGAGGAAAGGTAAATGATGAGCGATGAACGGCTGCCGCCTTACAAAGCAAAACAGGTAAGAGAGGCGGGGCGACAGTATTATGTCACCGATCGCGGCGATCGGGTTCCAAGTGTGACGGCAATTCTCAACGCCACCAAACCGCCAGAGCAAAGAAAGGCGCTATTTGACTGGCAGCAGCGAATTGGCACTGAGGAAGCCTCTCAAATCACTCGCGCAGCCAGTCGGCGCGGCACCGGAACTCATCGCCACGTGCAGCGATATCTAGAGGGTGAAAAGACTCCCTGCCCTGAAGCTGTGCGTCCCTATTGGGAGAGTATGGAGCCGATCGTCAGCGCGATCGAGCAAGTTCGCTTAATTGAAGGTCAGATATTTCATGACGAGCTACGCTATGGCGGCGTGGTGGATTGTGTCGCCAGCTTTGAAGGAACACCCTGTATTTGTGAGTGGAAGACCTCGGACAAGCCCAAACAAACGATCGATCGTTTATACGATTATCCGTTGCAGTTGGCGGCCTATTGCGGAGCGGTCAATCAGCTTTATCAAGACTA
>JAYVFW010000337.1:0-3718 GCA_043772715.1 Phormidesmis sp.
CAGCACTGACAGCACCGTTTTAATGTCACCCTCCAGCAACGCTGACACCGCCAGCCACAGTCCTGGAAACACCCGACTGCGAATAATGCCCCGCTCATCTGCGTTCAGCAAAACATACTCATCATCTTCCAGCACAAACCAATCTAGCTGCTGATCCAACGTGCGCCAAACAATGTATTCTTGCACTCCGCTGCGACGATATGCCCGTTTCTTGTCGTGTAGGTCGATCGATACTGTACTGGCTGCCACTTCGACGACCAGTTCGGGCGCACCTTCGATGTAGTCATCAGCGCTGATGGTCGCCTGTCTGCCTGGGATGAACAGAACTGCGTCAGGCTGTGGCTCATTGTCTGGGTCTAACCGCACGGTGGGATTATCACCCAAAACTACACCCGGTTTTGCGGTTTTATAAGTCCACAGCCAACCGATGATATTTCCGTGGGGTTCACCATGACTTTTAATGCGAAGCGGGGATGCCATGTAAGTTACACCTTCAATCAATTCGGCTTTTTTGACCTGCGGCATGGCTTGATATCGACGCTCAAACTCGTGGCGCGAGAGCCGATCGCCATTCTCCAAAGGCGGAACCGAAAGCATTTGTTTAGGAGTAGTTACCATTTGCTGATTCTCCTCGATCGTCCACTCTATCTACCATAGATCACATAAACGTAATTAAAAGCTCTTGGTACGATCGCACCAAATCATCCAATTGATAATGAGCATTTAAGCCGCTGGGGTTTGGCAACACCCAAATGATCGCGTTGTGAATTGAGTCGGATTGTTGCCCGATCGTCGCTTTGGGGCGATTGAACGCGATTCGATAAGCGCTGATTCCCAAGACAGCAAGCACTTTTGGACGGCAATGCTCTACTTTTGCCGCGAGTTGTTGATGACCTACAATCAGTTCTTCGGGGGTGAGTTCGTCGGCTCGTGCGGTGGCGCGATCGGCGATATTCGTCAGACCATAGCCAAATTGCAGAAGTGCTCGATCTTCAAGGGGTTTGAGCAATCGTTCTGTGAATCCTGCGAAGTGAAGCGTCTTCCAAAAGCGATTGCCGGGACGCGCAAAATGATGTCCGACTGCCACACTGTAAAGACTCGGATTGATGCCGCAAAACAAAATATTTAAGTCAGGGGCAAGAATGTCAGAAATCATCTTTCCGGTTGCCGCCTGAATGTCATATTTAGTGGGTCTAATATTCATTTTATTAATTCTTTAATGACTTGCGTTACGTGCGCCCGATCGCTCTGCCCACTGTTGCAAAATTTCTATTTGCTGCTGAGAAATTGAAGCGAGTGGAACCGTTTCCTGAATCGATTCTAAAATGTCATCCGTTGTGAAATCTTGACGTTTACCAATCTGACCTTTTCCAAAGGCTCGATGCATTCCGTCTATGATCACTTGCTCGATCTCGGCACCGCTAAAGTTTCGCGCTGTCCAGGCTAATTTTTCAATGTCAAACTCTCGCAAACGACTGGGGCGCAACCGTTGTAGATAGATTTTAAAGATTTCTTGCCGCTCTCGATCGGTCGGCAAATTCAAAAAGAAAATCTCATCAAAGCGACCTTTTCGCAATAGCTCGGCGGGAAGAATCTGCACATTATTAGCGGTGGCAACAATAAACACAGGACTGGTTTTTTCCTGCATCCAGGTGATTAATGTCCCAAATACCCGACGACTCGTGCCCGAATCGCCATCGGTGCTGCTGTTGAGGTTGCCGAAGGCTTTATCGAGTTCGTCGATCCACAGCACGCAGGGCGCGATCGCATCGGCAATTTGAATCATCTGCCGCATTCGGCTCTCACTCTCGCCCACAATGCCGCCAAATAATCGCCCGGTATCCAGTCTGAGCAGAGGCAATCGCCACTCATGGGCGATCGTTTTGGCTGAGAGCGATTTCCCAGTGCCTTGAATGCCGACTAACAGCAACCCTTTCGGATTGGGAATGCCATATCGCCTCGCTTCTTCCGTGAAGACATCTTGCCGCATTTGCACCCATTGCTTGAGATTTTCTAGCCCGCCTACACTTTTGAGCGATCGCTCTGTGGTGAAAAATTCTAAGATTCCAGTTTGCCGAATGGCTTGTTTTTTTGCGTCTAACACCTCGTCAATATCGGTTTCGTTGACCATTTGTTTAGCGGCAAGTGCCTTGGCTAAAACCCGTTCTATTCGCGATCGGCTCAACCCTTGACAGGCTTTTACGAGTTGTTCGCGGGCGAGTGTAGTGAGGTTTAACTTATCTAAAGTCACGAGTTGAGAAATCAGCGCATCAATCTCAGCCGCATTGGGCAGAGGCGCGTCTAATACGGTAACAGCTTCAATTAGTTCAACGGGCAGTTCTAGTGTGTGACTGAGCAACACGATCGTTTTGCGGGTGCGCTTGAGTTCTTGTGATAGGTTTTTGAGTTCGCGCACGATCGGCACACTGTCTTTGCTGTGAGGCTGCTTCAGCCAGGGGTGTAAGTCTCGCAGCACAAAGATTGTGGCTTCTTGCTCTGAGGCTTTAGCAATGCGATTTAGTGCCCCCATGACAGTGCCTTTATCAGCGCCGTTGTCTGACCATCCGCGCACAATATCCCAGAGCAACAGGGCGCGAACAGCTACGCTGCGGGGAACCCGTTCGGGCTTAGTCGTCGCAACTTGACGCAAAATGTCTTCGGCGGGCGCTTCTTCAACTGCTACAAGATAAAGAATTGCATAGTGTGCGCGAATCATTAAATCGATCTGTTCAATCAGGTCTTGATGAGGCATCGGGTGAGAAGAACTCAGCATCGGCAAAAATAATAACGGGGATCGTAGGGACACGGCATTTCGTATCCCTACCGAATTAACCTGACCTTTAATCGGATTTAACCTGTAACGTCACACGGTTGTTTATTGTGGTTGGAGGCACGGTATGCCATGCCCCTACTACGGTCTGATGCGATGAAATTAGGGTTTTCGATAATTTATGCCCTCGTCTGAAATCCCTGAGTTCCAGCAGTCTTCTCAACAACTTTGCATCTTAGTGGTCGAAGATGAGAGCAGCATTCGTGAAACGATCGCATTAGCGTTAACCACGGAAGGCTATCGGGTGATGGTGGCTGAAGATGGGCGGCAAGCACCCACCCTCATTCGCAGTGCGACGATGAGAGAAGACGGGACGTTCTCGATCGACTTAATCATTCTAGATCTGATGCTTCCTTATGTGAATGGGCTAGATATTTGTCGATCGCTACGGCAACAAGGCAACCTGACACCAATTTTGATTTTGAGTGCGCGAGGTAGCGAAATGGATGTAGTAGTTGGGCTAGAAGTTGGTGCAGATGACTATTTAATCAAGCCGTTTGGTCTGCGAGAACTGATTGCCCGATGTCGAGTTTTGTTACGGCGTAGCCGCCCGTCGGCACAGACTACTGATCAGCCTGTGCTTGAATTTGAGGATGTGGTGCTTTATTTAGAAGAATATCGCGTGACGGTGCGCGGTGAGGCGGTGAGTTTGTCGCCCAAAGAGTTTATGCTGCTGGAACTGTTTATGCGTCATCCCCGGCGAGTGTTTTCTCGTGACCAACTGCTAGAGCGTATCTGGGGAGTTGAGTCGATGAGTGATCCAAAAACGGTCGATGTGCATATTCGCTGGCTCCGCGAGAAGTTAGAAGTTGACCCCAGCGCTCCTCGATATATTGTCACCGTGCGAGGATTTGGCTATCGATTTGGTTAACCAGAGTTTCTTTAGTC
>JAYVFW010000338.1:0-10999 GCA_043772715.1 Phormidesmis sp.
GGCTATCGAACTTGTGCTTGTTTGTTCTAATCAGCACCCTATCGGTTCGATAGCTTTTCTGTCTACCACCTCCACCAAAAATTGTCCGAAGTATTGTTAATTGGCTTAACACCATTACCGTGTTTCATCGGGTTGATAGTAAAGTTTGATGTACCAGGAGGATAAAAGATCAGGGAAATAGCCTCACGGATTTCAGCCCGAATAGTAAACCAATCGCTTGACTCTTCAAAGCTTCCAACACTAATCAGAGAAACCTCTTGAACGATCTTCATACTGATTACTCATTGACATTGCTACGCAAGAGTAGTGCAGTTTCGCCTGTTTGCTATAAGAGTTAAGCTTTGTTTCTATATCACTCCACCAGCAACCTTGCGGCTGCGTCCCAATCAATAACCGAAGCTAGCTAACCATGTCTTATCGAGTTGCTTTTCTCGTTTGCGCGATCGCCATCCTTCCAGTAGGTTATGCAGTACGATTTTCGCAGGGTGGAGCGGAATGGCTGCACGACATTGGCGGCAGTCTCGCCTACCAGATCTTTTGGATTTTGCTGATGATGGTTTGCTATCCCAAAGCGTCTGTGATGCGAGTGGCGATCGGCGTTTTCCTTGCATCCTGCGCGATCGAGTTCCTCCAACTCTGGAAGCCGCCACTCTTACAAGCCATTCGCGCCACGCTACTGGGAAGATTAGTCTTGGGCAACACATTCACCTGGTCAGACTTTCCCCCTTACGCAGTGGGTAGCGTTCTAGGATGGGCTTGGGTGAACGCATTACGCCGATGGATGCAATGACCTACTCGCCCTTCTTGTGGGTTACCTCAACGACGGTGTGTACATTGCCACGAGGTGTATAGTCGGCTCTGACGTTGATTTCTAACGGATCACAAGCTGCAACCAGGTCATCCAAAATTTGGTTGGCAGACTCTTCGTGAGAGATGTAGCGATCGCGGTAGCTATTGATATAGAGCTTAATGGCTTTTAGCTCAACTACCCGCTGATCGGGCACATAAGTGACATAGATCGTCCCAAAATCAGGGTAGCCAGAAAACGGACATTTGCAGGTAAATTCTGGCAGGGTGATGGCGATCGTATAGCGCCGTCCGGGTCGCGGATTGGGGAAGGTAATCAGTCCACCTTCTTCAATAATGCGTTCGCCATATTTAACACCTGGAGCCGACGGAGTTTCTTGCGTTTGAGGGTGAGTCATAAAAGTGGGTTGGCGATCGTGGATTCAGTCAGTATTAACCATTCTAAAACTGATTGATCGTAGCAATTCTGTTGGTGATCTGGTCAAGATCGAGGCATGAACACACCAGCGGTTTTTGAGTTTCTGACTCATCTTTCGTCCGATCTAGATAAATCGGTCGCGATCAGGGGATTTTTGCCAAATTTCTTAACTATTTTTGCTTCAATTGCCTAAATTACAGCTATTCTGTGGCATAGTTTTCCAAATTCTGCTGGCTGTTTGACTGTGGTGATGCAAATTTATGACTTCTAACGTGAACCCTCAACCCTCTGCGCGGACTGCTAAAGCATCTGGGCAACCCGCCTCATCTGCAAGCGCTTATTCTCCGTCTGTGCCCATTTCTCTCTATCGCGAAGTGACTGCCGAGCTTCAGGCTTCAAGATCAACTGTAGAAGCCCTCAAAGCGCAAAACCAGCAGTTAGCCAAGCAAAATAATTATCTGCGGCAAGAGGTTGAGAAAGCTGCCTTGACGACGCTACATCTTCGTCAAGTCGTGAGCAATTTGCCGCCCGTGAATATGGATTTGCCTCAGATTCCCCGCGTGGAGGTAATGCCCGACCTAGACGCTAGATTCGACGCTCCTCCAGCAGTGTCACGTCCGCCTGCACCTGTGCCCAAACACTATCAGGTCGAGTCACCGCCCTTCTTGTCAGATCATCTAGTCTTTGAGCAAGAAAGCCAGCCTCGGCGCAAAATTCAGACTGACAAGCGACCGACTGAGTTAAACGGCTGGTTGCTAGGGCTGATTATTATGACGATCGTCATTACAGCTTTTGGCACTGGCTTTTTGATTGTGCGCCCCCTCTTGCCGTCTGGAAATAAGTAGGCAATGAAAGCAGGTTACACGCTGCCACAAATCTTGATAAAACGATAGCTAGACTCGATGGACGTGCAATAGTTCGTCAAAAAAATCGAGTCGCGATCGTGAGACATTCTAGGGTATAACTGCACAAGGCATGACTTCAACCTCAAAGGGTAGTCGTCGTTACAAACCGCTTCTGGCTAACGGTGATAGAAGAGTCATGCTGATAGATTGATAGACACAGACAAATTGAGAAGGAGTGTAAGCGCTTGAAGAAGGTTGAGGCTATCATCCGCCCGTTCAAACTTGATGAAGTCAAGATTGCATTAGTCAATGCTGGCATTGTGGGCATGACGGTTTCTGAAGTCCGGGGTTTTGGACGACAGAAGGGGCAAACTGAGCGCTATCGCGGCTCAGAATACACAGTTGAGTTTTTGCAGAAGCTCAAAGTTGAAATTGTGGTCGAAGATGACCAGGTTGATATGGTGGTTGACAAAATTATTGTCGCTGCTCGCACTGGGGAAATTGGGGACGGCAAAATCTTTATTACTCCCGTTGACGAAGTGGTGCGGATTCGGACTGGGGAAAAGAATTTGGAAGCCGTCTAATTTTCCAAAGATTTCTGGCGTTGCTGAATGGTGATATGAATTGCCCCCCTAGCCCCCCAAGTTTGAGGGGAACCGGAATCTTAAAATCCCCCAAACTTGGGGGATTTAAGGGGCGAAAGGATTCAGCCTCGATAGACAGATTCATACTTCGATTCAGCAACGCCAGATTTCTTACAGCTACTCTTTATATTCACCTTTCCAGACTTGATTAGGCAACTCCGATTTGGGGTTGCCTCTTTTTTGGGTTCACGTTAATTTGGCAATTTAATTTTGATAGAACCCTAGAGGCAGAGCATGATTTGTGAGCCTTCAGAGGTTTTTGTGACCTCAATGCGGGCTTGAAACGCCTCCCGAAAATAGGGCATATGGGTGACGGTGAGAATGCAGGAAAAGTCAGGCGCGATCGCATTAATTGCCGCAATCAAGCGATCACACCCTTCTTGATCTTGGGTGCCAAACCCTTCATCGACGATCAGCATTTGTAGGGCAGTGCCCGATCGGTGTGACAGCAACCGAGCCAGCGCCAGACGAATTGCAAAATTCACCCGAAAGGCTTCTCCGCCCGAATAGGTTTCATAAGGGCGCGTGCCGTGAGCGTCGGCGATTAGAATGTCGAGAGTCTCGATCGATTTGGGATTTTGGGTGATGCCTCGCGCTGATTTGCTAGAAGATTTTGCACTGCGGGCGGTGCGTTGAGTCACAAATTGAACGTGCAGTTGATTGGCACTGAGACGAGAAAGAATTTGATTGGTTGTCGCTTCTAGCTGCGGCAGCACATTCTCAATCAACAGTGCTTGAATGCCATTTTTGCCAAAGGCTAAGGCGAGTTCTTGATAGACTCGGCTCTGCTGACGAGCGAGGGTTAACTGATCTCTAAGTTCTCCATCTTGAATTCTCAGCGCGTCTTGCTGCTGTTGCTGTTGCTGAAGCCGACCCAGACGGGCAAGCTGTTCATCTAGCTGTTGGCGCTGCCGTTGCAGTTCTTGTTCGATCGCCTGAATCTGAGCCGTAAAATCGGATGTTTGCTCTAAATAACTGACGATTTCTTGAGTGTGAAGGCTCACCGTTTGCAGCTCGTTTAGCCGCGTCTGGAGGGTTTGTGCCAAGTCTTGAAGCCGCTGCTGCACCTGCGAAAATTGCTGCTGTGCCTGACGCAGCTCTTGAAACCGCAACTGCCAGGGCTGTGCCTGCCGAAGTGCGGCTCTGAGATTGTTATGTTGCGCCAAGTCATAACCGATTTCGGCAATTTGGCGATCGCTCTGCACAAATCCGGCGGCGGTGTTTGCCTGAAGCTGCTCTATTTGCTGTTCTAGCTGAGTCACTTGATCGGTTAACTCTGGCTGACGGGCAGTGATTTGTGCCTGTCGTCGCTTTGCCTGTTTGATGTCTGCGAGCTTGATTTCTGCCCAGCGCCAGCGATCGACGGCTCCTCGTGCCAGAGCGTGATCTTTTTCGTCATAGTTCAGTTGTTGGAGGCTGCGATCGAGCAAGGTCAATTCTTCTTGCACATCAATGGCATAGTCTCGATCGTGTAGTTGTTGTTCGAGTTGAGAAGCTTCTGCCGTGAGTTGTTCCAGGCTTTTTTGCACATCGGCAGTGGTTTGGAGTTGTTCTTGCAGTTGTCCGCGTCGCTCTAGTGCCGAGCCAAATTGCGCGAGTTGAGTGTCGAGTTCGGCATATTCTCGTCGCAAGACTTGAATTTCTCGCTCAGACACGGTTAACTGTTCTCGAATCACCCAAATTTGATCGAGCACTTCTTGCCGCTGCTGCTCGTGCTTTTGCAAGACGAGATTCCAGTGATGTTCGTCAAGGGGGCGATCGCAGAGCGGACAAGGCGGATAGGAAGAATTTTGAGGGTTGAGGGTTCGTTGAGTCAGAGTTGCTACTGATTGGGTTGCTGATGAGGACTCGGCTGAATGAATGGATTGTTCATCCGTAATTCTATCTGCTGTCAACTCACGTTCTAGTTCTGCCAGATCCTGATCTCCTAACGTGCCTTGTTTGAGCATCCGCAGTTTGTGATCTAACTCGGCGAGATGGGCCTCGTGATCGCGCTGATGGGCTTGCAGTCGATCCATAAAGCTGCGTCGCTCTAGCCCTTTTTCGCGCACTTGTTGTTGATAGAGTTTGAGTTTCTCTAGCTCCTCAATACGGATAGCAACTTCGACCGCAGCACGCTGTAATTTGGGCTGACGCTGCTGTTGAGTTTGAAGCTGATGGGCAGAAGTTCGCAGTTCATCAAGCCGAGCGTTGAGGCGGGTTGAGGCGCGATCGAGATCGCTTTGCAGATGTTGGCGACGCTGAAGCAGAGGAGCCACTTGCATTTGCAGTTGGTCTAGATGAGTCAGTTGCAGCCGTGCCTCTCGCAATTGTTCAACCCCGGCTTCGATGTCGGCGGCTTTGCTGAGAGTGCGCTGAATCTCTTGAACCTGTTGCTCTAGCGCCACGCCCTGCGCTTGCAGATTTTGTAGCTGATTTTGAAGATGGTTGAGTTTCGTCGTTTGTTGCTGCTGATAGTGTTGGCGTTTGGCTTGAGCCACTTGATGCGCCTGAAATTTTGTAGTAAAGCCGTCTTCTCGCATTTGCAGCGTTTGCCATTGTTGATATCCATGGGCGATCGCGCTTTCTTGTTGCAGCAATGCCATTAACGTTTGCCGTTGGTGATCGATCTGCGTCAGTTCTTTTTGTAGGCGTTGACAGTCTTGATTGAGGTTGCGTTGTTGTTGCTGTTGCCAGGTGAGTTGCTGCTGTGCGTTTTGGCGTTGTTGCTGGCTGGCTAAAAGATTTTGCAACTGATCGCTATAAGCAGTTTGCTGCTGCTGCATTTGCGCTAGTGTGACTTCTAGCTGGGTGCGTTCTTGCGCGATCGCTTCGGTTTGCTGCAACTGTTGCTGAATCGATGCCAGATTTCGTTCTAGCAGTTCTACTTGTCCTTTAAACTGGCGTGACTTATCTTTGGCTTGCTCGGCTAACTCGTCATAGCGCTGTAGCTTGAGCAGGTCAGCGAGAATTTGTTTACGATCGCCCGGACGTTTGAGCATAAACTCATCGGCGCGCCCCTGCCGCAAATAAGCCGAGTTGACAAACGTATCGTAGTCGAGCTTTAAGTGTTCTAGAATTAAGTGCTGAGTGGCACGAATGCCTTTTTCGGTCAGCGATCGAAACGAGGGTAAATCTGAGTGGTGGCTGGCGATCGCTCCGTGGGCAATTTGAAACTCTAACGCTACGCCGTTTCCTCGTTGCCGAGTTCTGATCACGCGATAGGTTTGTTGATGCATACTAAACACAAACTCAACTCGCGCTTCAGCTTCACCGACGTGAATCACATCATCTTCAGAGGCTGCCCGACTTTCGCCCCAAATCGCCCAGGCAATTGCTTCTAGCAGCGAAGATTTGCCAGCGCCGTTAGCTCCGCACACGCAAGCGGTGTGCAGCCCCCTAAAGTCAAGAGTGGCGGCACGATAACTCAAAAAATTCTTGAGTGTGAGTTGCTGAGGAATCATTGAGAGCGAGTCGCCCGATCGAGTGAATTGAGTACAAATGCACCGAAGTACACTCGCACTTCTTGTAGTGTACGCGCTAGAAGGGTTAGTCCGTAACGGTTTTTCTAAAAACTCTTAAAAATCACGGCGCGATCGGGCTTTTCAACATAACTCTATGGGTCTACTGTGTATACACAAATCGTTTATCGCTCCGTTTCAGTCGGCTTCATCCCCCAAAATTGGGGGACTTTGAATCTTGGAAGTTTCTCTTCTCAAAGTCCCCCAGAATGGGGATTTAGGGGGCAATCCCCAAGGACTCTGAACTTGAAGCTATTTGTGTGTACACAATAGCCCTGTGGGTAGGGGATGGGCGATCCGTTGATAGCAGAAGTTTTTCACAATCTCCGCTTACCTTATGCCCTTTGGGTGATTTTTCCCTCATTAGGAACCTTGCTAAACTTCCTTCGGTCATTGAAACCATCGCTACTAGATTAAGATGCTTAAGGACGTGCAAATGTTGAAATTCAGAAAATGGCAAACGGGGACTGTCCTGGCTCTCACATTGGGCATGACCTCTACAAGTCTGGCACCTTTTGCCCTCAGCAATGCTGCAAACGCTGCTCCCTTGTTCCCTTCACAGCAGTATCCTCAATATCCCTCCACTCAACCAGTCCAATCGGGTCAAGTCAGAATCCCCAGAGGCACGGTCTTACCTGTTACCTATGACAAAGACAAAATTGTGGTTGCCCCTAATGAAACCAGTGCAGTCACGCTGAAGATTGCTAGAAACGTTCGCACTTCGTCGGGGGCGTTGTTGATTCCGGCTGGAAGTCAGGTAGAAGGCGAACTCAGACCTTCGCAAGGTGGCACTCAGTTTTTTGCGAAAACGCTGGTTTTGACGAATGGCGATCGCCTGCCGATCTCTGCCTCTTCTAATGTGGTGACCCGCAGAGAAACCATCCAAAAAGGGGCAAACACAGGCAGTATTTTAACGGGTGCCGCGATCGGAGCGGGTGCCGCCGCGATTATTAGTGGCATCACGGGCAACCGCCGCATTTCTGTGGGCAAGGTTTTGATCGGGAGTGGTGTGGGTGTTTTAGGTCAATTCTTGCTGAGACGTGGCAGTGCTGACGTGTTGGTAGTGAATCCTCAAACTGATTTATCGCTAACGCTCAATAGCTCTCTAACGGTGAATGCTGGCTACTAAAGCTGTGAGGTTAATCGGTGTAGGCGCATTATCTGTGATGCTTTTACACCGATTATTTTTGTTTAAAGTAACTCAATGACGTGATGGGCGACTTTTCTAAAACCGCCTAAAAGCAGCCCTCACCCTAGCTCTCTCCCGCAGGAGAGGGAACCAGAGATCGCTTGAAAGTCTCTCTCTTGCGGGCTACTGTGTACACACAAGTCTTTCGACTCGTCATTGCTGAGATCTTCGCCCCCTAAGTCCCCAATTTGGGGGACTTAGGGGGCTGAAAGGACTGGAACGCAGCGACAAAAGACTTGTGTGTACACAGTAGCTCCTGCGGGAGAGGGGTTTGGGGTGAGGGCTTTCTGCTTGAGTAATCTCGTAAACAATCTCAAATTCAGCATGGGGACTAAGGCGCGGAATCACTTTCAAATATTCTTCAGCATGGGTGCGGCGGCGGAATCGATCGATAAATTGACGCTGAAAATTAGGCAGGCGACGATAGATCACCCAGGGACTGAGCGAGTTTTGGTAACGCATATTTTGGATGCCACGAAAAATAGTTGAACTTTCTAACAATAAAAAACCCCTGGTTTGGGGTCAATAGAAAATGGTCATGTTTTCCGGTAAAAAGCTGGGTAATTATCCTGTGATAAGTTTTATGAATCTTCCAAGTCCTGTAGGACGGCTTGAAAGATTTCGCGCTGACTCTTTCCGCCTTCCTCTAGCATTCGCTTAATGGTCAAGGCATAGCCCAGCGTGTTTTCGTATTGGTCTGGCATCCCAGGGAATTCGACTCCTGAACCCCAGCGATCGATGGTGTCCTTCTCCAAGCCAATGACGCGGGAAAGCAGATTTACGCATTGCGTGCGGTAGCCTCTGGCTTTCTCGTCTTCTTCGCTGACGTTGAACCACAGGCGGCAAAATTGTCTCGGCTTCATCTTGTTCGGCAAATCATGCGGACTAAACGATGATCTACCTTTACCCTTTAACCTCAAGATTGGACACCTGTTTAATCGGAAGGATTGAGGTTAATTTATCATAGATTCTAACTAAATTTACCTCATGAATTCCGGCAACTGGTAGAAATCTTTTGAGTTCGCGTTATCGTAATATCAGTTGAAAGATGAGAGAGGCAAGCATCATGTTTCAAGCTTCGCCAAAGTTTATGAGTTTTGAGGAGTTTGTAGAGTGGTATCCCGATCGAGCGGGGCGCTACGAACTCTATAGAGGAGCGATCGTTGAAATGCTGCCAACAGGTGATCACGAAGAAGTAACTGCATTTACTACAGGTGAATTATTTCTGGAAGTTCGACGGCTCCAATTGCCTTACATCATTCCCAGAACTTACCTTGTTAAGCCTCCCGGTGAAGACAGTGGCTATCAACCAGACATTCTTGTTTTAGACCGAGTGGCACTTCAAGACGAACCGCGCTGGAAGAAATCATCGACGATCGAGCGTGGCGAATCGATCAAACTAGCCGTAGAAGTGGTGAGTACCAATTGGAACACCGACTATGGAAACAAGGTGACAGACTACGAACGGATGGGCATTCCTGAGTATTGGATTGTCGATTTCAGAGGATTGGGTGCAAAGCGATATATTGGCTCTCCCAAACAGCCGACGATTTCGGTTTATCAGTTGATTGAGGGAGAGTATCAGGTGCAGCAATTTCGGGGAAAAGATCGGGTTATTTCTGACACCTTTCCAGAGTTGGCGCTGACCGCAGAACAAATCTTTGCGGCTGGGGTTTAGAAGAGCAGGATACTAGACTAACTGCACGTAGGATGACGATCGTTAGTTATCCAAAACAGAGCCTCAGTCTTGGCCCATCAGGGCTTTCCGATAGCCCAGCTTTTCTAGCTGGACTAGGATGACAATGCCTGTAATTTTGCCTGGTTCTTGTTGGGTGCGATCGCGAATCAGATCACCGATCAGTGGGTATAGATATTTCGCGAGTCCTGGGCGTAAGGTATCACTGTTGTTAGTACCATAAAGAATGCTACAGATGTCTTTGCAGGTATATCCCAACAACAAGGCACGTAGCCATTGTGTCTCACGATTAGCGAGAGATCTACCTTTGAAGTGAGCGAGATCTCCATAGAGCTTACCGAGATTCCAGTATTTCTCTGCTTCCGTAAATTCGCCGTCAGAATCAGTATGGTCGATTTTGATTTTACGGAACTAAGAACTTTTATCAGTGTAAATACATATTTCCTTGTTGGAAGTGATCTAGGTCGCTTGATAAAGATTTGGCTGGCTTCATAAAGTTCTGGTGAATTTGACTGCGATCGCTAGTAGAAATGCGGGGATGCGACTGGCTACTGTAGGGCGATGGCTCAATCGTCTGTTGAGTTGATTGGTTGTCGCTTCACTTATCTTCAGTAAATAAACATCATGGTTACAGATGCTCGTGTTGGTGTCTACAGCCCTCAAACTGCCCTTTTGACTATACTCCCTATACTCGCTCTCAAGGTGAGGGCTTTGCACGGTTTATGTTGCTTGATGAATTCAACAAACCTGTATTTGAAAACCCGATCAAACTTTCCCTTCCAGAGAGTCCCGGCATTATCAGTGTCAGCCTCCCACAACAACACTCTCTACTGGTTGAAAAACCCTATTTCTGGTATTTCTCTGTGATCTGCAACCTCGATCGCCCCTCTCGCAACCCCAGCGTCAACGGTTGGATTTGGAGAGTTTCTAGCGAACCTGGGCAAGAGCTTGGAAAACCAGATGAAAAAAATCTTGTCTGGTATAACCTGCTGACTCTAGCAAATGACCGCCGCCAGTCACCCGATCAACTTGACCTCAAGAGATACTGGGATCTGCTGATGAGAAGTCATAAAAGTTTAGAGAAGCTTGCACAGAAAGAAATTAGGCAGTGCTGTACACCAGAAACCCATACTGATGCTAGTTGATAGACGCGCCACACTTCACCAGAAATACGAGCTTTGATTGCTACACTTAACTTTTGAGGCTTGCTCTAAGCAACCAGTCTCCTTGTAGCTTCTTGAGATTTGTCGTACTATTCTGGAAACTCCTCCCAACCCAGATAAACTCTGCTTTTGGTGTGATGACCAATCCTGAACCCGTCAATTCTGATTCTGAAATTGACCCAGGCACCCCTCCGCCAACTTCTCAAGAAATCATTTCAGAACCAGAACTTCGCCCTTGGGATGTGGGTGAGGCAGTTGCAGTGCTGCAAGAGTTGCTCAACGCTCACGGGTTTAAGCTTAGGGTAGACGGGGCATTTAACAGCCGCACAGAAGAAGCGGTCAGGGCTTATCAGATTGAACATCGGCTAAGGTTAGATTGCACGGTCGATGCTAAAACCTGGGCAATATTAAAGAACACCGTTCAACCGGGTATGCGTTGGCTGAGAAAAGGTTTAAGTGGTGCAGATGTTTATGAGCTTCAAGGGTTACTCAATGTCAATGGCTATCGCGTTCAGCGCCACAGCGTGTTTGACGATGAGACGCGAAAGGGCGTAATTGCATTTCAGCAAAATCACAAACTGAGAGCAGATGGCAAAGTCGGCACCATTACCTGGAATTTGCTGAGAGGAAAGCTGCTGCCACCACCGCCTAAATAACGTCATTGGATTTAATAGACCTCCTGCATGAATAAAATTCTCGACGTAAACCACCCTGAGATCTCGCCCCCTAACCCCCAA
>JAYVFW010000339.1:0-3717 GCA_043772715.1 Phormidesmis sp.
TGCGATCGATAACCTGATGAAAGGACAGGCAGGACAAGCCATTCAATGTCTGAATCTGATGATGGGCTGGGAAGAAACATTAGGATTGCCAAAACTAAGTTTTTACCCGTAGAGCGCCTTCACTTTTCTGGTCGAAACAGTCGGCTGTGGTCAGGGTGATAGAGCCGCGATCGCTGATCCACCCAGTCCCTACGCTCAACGACCCCAAATTCTAGGGGAACGGTTTCTGCCGCCAGAGCGGGACTGATCACATAAAGCGTCGTCCGAATCAGGTCTTGCTCGTGGGTAAAGATCGCCATTTGGTCGAGCCGCACGAGCCGGATTTTTTCGTCTGCCCAGCCCAGCCGAAAGCAGATCGCCACCGGAGTCTCCGCCGGATAGTGCTGCATCAATTTTGCTTGAGCATTTTCGACGTGACGGGCGCTCAAGTAAAGACATAAACTTGCCCGATGAGCCGCTAGCGTCGAGAGTTCTTCCGCGATCGGCACTTCGGTGCGTCCACTAATGCGAGTCAAAATAATCGACTGGACGACTCCTGGTATGGTGAGTTCGACCCGCAGCCGAGCCGCCGCTAGCTGAAAGGCGCTAATTCCGGGCACCACCTCAAACGGAATCTGAGCGTCAACGAGGGCTTGCATCTGTTCTTGCACCGCGCTGTATAAACTCGGATCGCCCGAATGCAGCCGCACGACGGAGTAACCCGATCTCACCCGTGCAATCATCAGCGGCAAGATTTCCTCTAAGGTTTTGCTGGCAGTTTGAACCATTTCGGCATCCGATCGGGCTTCTTCAAGAATCTGCTGTGGGATCAGAGAGTCAGCAAACAAAATTACATCGGCTTGGGCAATCAACTTCTGTGCTTTGACCGTCAGCAAATCTGGATCTCCGGGGCCCGCGCCCACAATATAGACACCTGCCGCCAGAGGAACGGACTTTAAACGAGACGTTTCCAACGCATTTAGCATTCTCGTCACAACTACTGAACTAGCTGAATAAAAAAATGATTTTTGATGACATCAATTTTTCCGGATCTAACGGGCAATCTGAGTAGAAGGTTATGGTAGATGCACCCTGACTATCCCCAGAGAGTTACTCTTTGGGGGTTTTTTATTGCTCAATGCAAAGGTTCTGGAGGAGCGGCGTTGGGGTCAGACACTACATCGGGGAGCGATCGCCCTAAGCCATAGAGCCAGACGAGTCCGATCGCGCCGATGGCGATCCCCGCTAAACTTACCATCTGTGCTGCCCGCAATGGCCCCAACATCAAACTATCGGTGCGGAGTCCTTCAATCCACACACGCCCCGAACTGTAGCCGATCAAGTAGACCAAAAATAGTGTGCCAACTTTTAGACGCGGGTTGCCTCGCAGATCTCGAAAAAACAGCGTCATCAATAGCCCAAACACCATCAAATTCCACAGCGATTCGTAGAGAAAGGTGGGATGGTAATATTCGACATTCTCAAATCCGGGTGGGCGACGAGCGATTTGTCTGCCACCTTCGACCACATAGCGAGGAATAAACAGTTTCCAAGGCAGATCAGTGGGTGCGCCAAACGCTTCGGAATTAAAGAAATTGCCCCACCGCCCGATCGCTTGACCCAAAATTAGTGAAGGTGCCACCAGATCAGCCAGTTGCCAGAATGAAACTCGCTTCAGCTTTGCAAAAATCAGCGAAGCGATCACACCTCCTAAAATGGCTCCATGAATTGCGATGCCCCCTTCCCAGATGGCAATAATCTTTTGAGGCTGCTGGGCATAATCTTGCCATTGAAACAGCACATAATAAAGCCGAGCGCTCGGAATAGCGGCAATCACCAACCAAACTGCCAAATCACTTAACAGATCAGGGTCGATTCGTCGCCGAGCCGCTAGCGACTGAGAGAGGGTTGCCCCAATTAAAACAGCAGAGGCGATCAGCAACCCATACCATCGGATTACGATCGGTCCCCATTCGACCAAGATTGGGCCAGGAGAGGTAAATTGAAACGCCAAAATAGCAGTATCAGAGAGCATGAAAACTCGAACGATGTTCATATCGGGCATCCAAACGATACCACTTCACGCCAACTCCATCCATAAATGAGAACCTCAGACCGCGCCATCCCGCGAGGTTAGTTAAGCGCGAGGAAGCGCGATCGTAAATGTGCTGCCTTCACCGAGCTTTGATCTGACGCGAATGCTGCCGTTCATGCCTTCTACTAGCGTCTTGACGATCGCTAATCCTAGCCCATATCCGCCTGACTGCTCTACAGCTCCTTGTAGGGGGAATCTAGTACGAGATTCATCGACTCGATAAAATCGCTCAAAGATGCGGGTTTGGTCATGAAGGGGAATGCCCACACCGCGATCGTGAACCTGAATCAGAGCTTGTTGATCGGCTTGCTCTAGCGTTAAGGTGATTGGCTGGTCGGGATCAGAATATTTCACCGCATTGTCAATCAGGTTGATTAAAATCCGTTTTAGTCGGTCGCGATCGACGATGGCTTTCAGCGATCGTTCTGCATTCAGAATGATGGCACGACTGCTAAATTTTTCTGACATCTCTGCGACTTCTATCAGCAGCTCGTTGAGCATGATCGGTTCTAAATTAAATTGCACATAACCACTATCTGCCCGTGCCAGATCTAGCAAATCTTGGAGGAGATGGATGGTGCGATCGGCTTCCGACGATGCCGTTTCTAAGGCCTCTCGCTGATAGTCAGTTAAGTTTTTGCTGCGTCGCAACAGACTTTGTAAATAGCCCGACACCACTGTGAGCGGAGTGCGTAACTCATGCGAAACATTGCTGACGAATTGACGCTGTTGCTCCCATGATTCTGAGAGTCGAGACAGCATTTTGTTAAACGTGTTTGCTAGCTCTTTAACTTCACTCGGCGCATGGCGTAATTGCAGCTTTGCCTCTCCTAAATCTTCGGCTGAAATGATGCCTGCCATCTGACTCATCTCGTGTAATGGCTGAAGCGATCGCCGAATTCGCAGCGCGATCGCAATCATCATCACAATGGTTGAAACGATACAAACCAGGGACAGACTTTGAATGGCGGTGATCAGTTCATGCTGATCGGCGGTAATATCTTGCGCCATATAGACTTTGCCCAGCACAGCACCCTTGACAGTGACAGACCCTTCATATAAAACCAAGTAACGATCGCCCGCTCGATAGACCTGGGGCTTGAGCGGCATTTCTGCGAGAGACATCAATTCAGCTTTTGCAGTAAAGACAGAATTGAAATCTGTCGATTGCGCCAATAGTTTGCCATCGGGATTTTTTACCCAAATCAGCAGCCCCGGAACAGAGACATTGTTAATGGTCTTTTGCAACCCAGCTTCGACGGGCAACATCTCGCTATAAAGCTGCACATCACGAGGAAAGCGACTCGCAATATATTCTACGTTTTGCGTGTGTGTGGCAATCAAGATTTGCTGCATTTTCCAACTTGTCCAGATGGCAACGCTGCTCAAGCCCAAAATTGACAGCGCAGCGATCTCGATCGTCAGCCGAAACTGAAGCGAAGACGGATCGAGGTGATGATGCCTGAGTTGGCGGATTTTCTCTTGAAATTGGCGAATCAGTTGCATTGAAGAGTAGACACCTACGATGAATCACACATGATTACTATTGTCACTGATTCAGAATTTTCGGCGTTGCTGAATGTATGAATCGCTGATTCAGCGTAATCCTTGCAGCCCCCTAAGTCCCCCAATTTTGGGGGACT
>JAYVFW010000340.1:0-3712 GCA_043772715.1 Phormidesmis sp.
TTGCACGACTTTTTCTCGAAAGCTAGTGGGATACGCCTGCATTTCTTCTATTGACACGGACTACTTACTGTACTACATATACTTGAAAACCGCTGTAAGATGCATTAGGGTTTCGACCAGTTGTTGATTTTGTTCGTCAGTGCCGATCGTAATCCGCAATTTGTCTGACAAACCCGATTGGTTAAAGTAACGCACTAAAATTCCTTGTTCTTTTAAGGCGAGATAAAGCTGCTCTGCATTTTCCATAGGTGGCTGGGTGAGCAAAAAGTTAGCTTGAGAATCCCACAGTTGAAAGCCCAGTTTTTTGAGGTCGGAAAACAGGTTTGAGCGGGATGATTTGACTCGTTTTGCACAACTATTTTTATAGGACTGATCTTGTATCGCCGCCGCTCCGATCGCGCAAGCGATCGCGTCAATGTTATAGCTATCTTTTACCTTAAACAATCCACTTAATAGAGCCGGATTTGCAATGCCAAATCCAAGACGTAACCCTGCTAGAGAATATCCTTTTGATAATGTGCGAGTGATAATCACGTTGTCGAATTCTTTCACGAGCGGTAACGCTGTCTCTTCAGCAAAGTCAACATAGGCTTCATCAATCACCAAAACACCTGATAATCCTGCCGCTAACTGTCGGAGATCTGCGATCGACACACTGTGACCTGAAGGACTATTGGGCGTAGCAATTAACGTCACGGCACCGTTTGCGGCAATCAGTTCTGCGATCGGAAGTTGATAATCTTCTCCATAAGATACTTCAACAAATTCGGCGACTTGCACCTCGGCTAAGGTCTGATAAAGTACATAAGTAGGGATTGGATAGACGACTTTACGTCCCAATTCTGCACAGGCGCGAATGATTACATTCAGCAGATCATCGCTGCCGTTGCCAACAATAATCCAATCTGCTGCAACGTCTAACGCTTGACTCGCGGCTTGACGAAACTCATTGGCGAATGGGTCTGGATAGCGTCGTAGCCGCTCAACATCTAAACTTCGCAGCACTGCGATCGCAGCAGGTGACGGCGGATAAGGATTCTCATTTGTGTTGAGCTTGATAATCGGTAGCCCAGGCTTGGGTTGCTCACCGGGAACGTAACCAGCGATCGCATCGATGCCAGGGCGAAAATAAGAGTTCATAGCACGCGATAGGTGATGGAGTAAGACCCTTTATTTTATCCCGCCTCTGCTTTCCCAGCTTGTTGAGGAGATTCATTCTCGATCGTATTGCCGTTCACATTATTATATCAACAGCGTGGATAACCAGCAGATCAAGAATGTCAATCTCCATAGGCATCTGTGAAGAACATTCGTGTGATCTTGAAGGCGGTGCTAAAATTGCGATCGCATGAATGCTTCAATTGCAGCCAATAAAGTCAATGCAGATGCTAAGAATGACTGTTGAAGATGCACTGGTTAATCTAAAAGACTTGTTAAAAGAATTGTCAGAGGGGAAACAAATTGTTCTGATAGAAGGTGATCAGGAAATTGCCCGCTTAGTTCCCTCGATAAATCGAGTTCGGCTGATTGAAGACACTAGAGCTTTTCGGCGATCGCTGCAAACAAGTGAGGAGAGTTTGAGTTCTACAATTATCTACGATCGGGATGAGGAATGCAGGTTTTTGACGACGCGCTCAGAGTTTTATTAGTCAATCAAAACTAATTTCTAAGGTTTGCGAATGTATCCCCATTTGCCGCCCATCATTACGCGGGCTAATCCTTCAGAAAAGGAGCCAGCTTCATCAAATTGAGGTGCGATCGCCACCCTCCCAGTTTTGTCAATATAGCCCCACTGACTGCCGATTTTGACAGGCGCAAATCCGTCAGAAAAATCGGACGCAAAATCAAATTTTGGCGCGATCGCTAGCTTACCTGTGAGATCGACATATCCCCATTTATTGCCGACTTCAACTAATGCTAATCCGTTAGAAAAATCGGACGCAAAATCGAATTTGAGAGACACGATCGCAACCCCATTTTGATTGATATAGCCCCACTTGTCCCCGATTCGGACTCGTGCGATCGCGTCAGAAAACTTAAACGCACCATCAAACTGAGGCTGCACCACTAATTTTCCCGTTTTATCGATATAGCCCCAGCGATCGCCGATGCGAACGGGCGCAAGATTTTCAGAAAACTTCCAGGAGTCGTCAAATTTTGGCGCGATCGTGACCCGACCTGTGCGATCGACGTAGCCATACTTCTGATCAATCTTAACGGCTGCCAATCCTTGAGAAAAGCTCAAAGCTAATCCAAATTCTGGATTAATGATCACTTTTCCCTGTTTGTTAATAAAGCCGTAGCGATTTTTAACTTTGACGGCGGCTAACCCTTCTAGAAACTGCGAAGCGCCTTCAAATTTAGGACTAATTGACACGGTTCCTGTTTTGTCAATGTAGCCATCATTGCTGCCCACTCTGGCGATCGCTAACCCTTCCGAAAACGGGGAATAACTCTCAAATTCGACTTGAGGCGTGACAACAACTTTGCCCGCCCGATCAATATATCTGAATTGATCGCCAATTCTCACCAAGGCAAACCCCTCTGAGAAATCTGAGGCGCTGTCAAACTGATCCGCGATCTCTAAAGTCTTAGTGGTCGCAGACGTTTGTGAATTCGACTGAGCAATCACTTTAGGAATTGCCCTTGATTGCTGGCTCGACGAAATTAAAACAGCAAGCAAAACAATGACCGGAATCGTTCGTTTCCAAAGACGAATTAACATAGGGAATGATCTGATGGGAGGAGAAAATCTGCTTTCGCTAATATCTGCCTAGTGTAGCGATCGTTCCTCAAAATGTTGTCAGCTAATCAGCATATTATCTGATTCGGTTTGCAACTTAATTCCTTGAATGGAGTAATCCAATAACTGCATGGGGTGCAGCACCGGAACAGTTTTACCCTGAAGTTGCAGATGCTTAGAAATCTGTACAAAACAGCCAATATTTGCCGACGCAATCAGTTGCGCTCCGGTGTTAGTCAGATTTTCGACCTTTTGCCGCCCCAATTCTTCAGCGACATCAGGGTGCAGAATGTTATAAACGCCCGCACTTCCACAGCACAGCGCCGCATCGATCGGTTCTCGCAACTGCACACCCGGAATCTGCTTTAACAGTTGGCGCGGCTGAATGCTAATCTTTTGCCCGTGCAGCATATGACAGGCATCTTGATAAACCATCACCAACGGCTTGTCTTGCAAAGGTGAGAGCTTGGCAGTCAGCCCCACCGCTGCCAAAAACTCCTGCACGTCTTTAACTTTGCTGACAAATTCCTGGGCTTTCTCGTGATAGTCCGGGTCGTCTTGCAAAATGTGTGCATATTCTTTGAGCGTGTGACCACACCCCGATGCGTTGACTAAAATCGCATCTACATTGCTATCTGCAAAGGCATCAATCATCTGACGCGCAAAGGTTTTGGTTTGTTCTTCTTGCCCTTGATGATGAGACAGCGCTCCACAACAACCTTGGATCTGAGGCACCACAATCTCGCAGCCATTTGCTGTCAATACGCGCACTGTTGCATCATTCACCGCAGGATTAAACAATCGCTGCACACAGCCCAAAATCATGCCGACACGATAGCGTTTCTGCCCCTGTGCGGGAATGAGCGCGGGAATTGTGTCGTGAAACGCCTCTGCCGAAATCTTGGGCAGCACCGATTCCATCGCGGCTATTTGGGGTGAAATCTGCTTGAGAAAGCCTAGCGATCGTAC
>JAYVFW010000341.1:0-10970 GCA_043772715.1 Phormidesmis sp.
CCCCTAACCCTGATAGGAGATAACTAGCTGTTTTATGTTCATTCTGAAACGGCAGGATGTGGAAATCTCCAGCATCCAACATCCCAAACGAGATCAAAAAATTCCGATCCTCACCTATCAGGGGGTCACCTTTCGCTTGATCAGTGTGTTTAACGCCAACCAAGAAGAAGAGGCGAGGGCATTGTGGCGCGATTTGACTGACAATCAGGGCAAAGCCTGCGTTTTATTAGAAGAACCCGATCGCTATAGCATTTGGGGCAAAGTACGGCTCGATCAGCTTGCTCACGAAACCCACGAGGAAGCAAGTGGCTCAACGGCTCCCATGTTTACTCAAGCCTGTCTGCTGATGCTACAGGCGATGTATATCGACATTGAAGACTTGATGGGCACAAAACAGGCGGTCACGTTTCAAAAAGCGATGGCTGACGTGTTTCGGCAAGGTCGGTTTCCTCAAACCGATTCGCCCGATGCCATTAAGCAGCTTCTGACCATAAATCCGCTCAACAGTCTGCAAACGCCAGCTTGGCAAGAAAACCACCTGATGCTGCTCTTGCAAGAGTTGCACCGCATCGGTAAAAACTACTTCGGCAAATCTCCCTTCATCCCTCGAACGCTAGAAGCTCTGCAAGACTTGCCTTCTGGAGAACGTGCCCGCTTTTTGGCTTGGATGACCCGATCTCCGGGTGGTAATCTGTGGCGCTAACTTTAATAAACATCCGCAATCGCTCTCGCTTCCCTTCTTTCCATCTAATTGCTCTACCGTTGTAACTGTGATATGAGTACTTCGATCGATAAATCTGCGGCTAAGTCTCTGTCTGTGCAAGCGATCGTCTTTGCAGAAATCATCTGGGCGGTGCTGGCGCTGCTGTTTTTTCTGCTGTTTAGTGTGGCTGAACCTGGACAAGACCGTCCGGTCTGGTATTCCTACGGCACGTCTGTTTTTGAAGTGGTTGCCTACCTGGCTGCCGCAATCTTGTGTTTTAGAAACTGGCGCAGCCCCCAAATTGTGAGCGGTCGCAAAGTCTGGCTTGGTATTGGCATGGGAATGTTGTGCTATTTCGTGGGAGGAATGCTATTCACTTTCTGGGAAACCTTTTTAGGACGAGATGCCGCAGTCTCGCCTGGAGATTTCTTCTACGTCCCGGCTTATCTATTTTTAGGATGGGGCATGGTGATGGCGTTTGCCGATCGTCGCCTCAATCTAGAAGTCTGGCAGTGGGGCATCGTTGCCGGAATTGCCACGATTAGCATTGCCTTCGCGACCTGGTTGACTATTTCTCCTGAAAAAACTGCAAGTGTCGATCTCTTTGGAATTGAGCCAGTCTCGGCTCAAACGATCGTGGCTCCGGCAAAACCTACGGTTAAGGCAACCCCAGTCGTTCCACCTAAGACGGGTTCACAAACGCCTCAAGCCGTGACCTCTCCTCAAACAGTGCCTTCTGTGCTGCCTTTTGTTCTGAAGGCAACTCCCGTCAAATCAGAGAAACAAAAGCCCCCTGCTTGGGTATCTGCCATTGAAGACACATTGGCTCCATTCAAACCGTTTCTAGATTATTTCTATGTCATGGCTGACGTGTTTATCTTGATCGTGGCAACGACACTGCTACTCGCATTTTGGGGAGGGCGCTTTTCACAGTCTTGGCGAATGATCGCGGCAGCAGCTTTCTCGCTGTATATCGCTGATATGTGGTTTAAATATGCGACAGCACGACTCGAAAATTATCAAAGTGGTGGTCTGCTAGAAATCTTTTGGGTGTTGAGCGGCGTACTCTTTGGCATCGGTGCAGCCCTGGAATATGATCTCAGCCGATCGCGCCGCTCAGGACGGAGACGAGCTTGAAAAAAGCAAAGAGTGCAGGGCAACCTCGTTTTTCACCCTTTTTACGGGCGGTTGGACTTAGAATGGTAAGTGCTGACTGAGCCTTTCGTGGATTGTGGCATGACCCCTCGCAAACTGTCTGATTCTGACAAAAACCAAATTGTTGAGCTATATCGTCAGCCAGGTGAGACGACGCTGACTCTGGCAAATCAATATGGGGTGAGCAACACAACCATCAGTCGAATTCTCAAAAGCACTTTGCCTGCTGGGGAATATGAAGGCTTGATTCAGCAAAAGCGTGTGGCTTCACGAAACCCTGAAGCGCTTTCTCGTGAGCCGGATCAGGTGCCCATTCAAGGTAATATTCTTGAGGTTTCTGCCCCTACGATCGCAGAAATTTCTGAGCCTGAACCGACTCCTCTAGCGGCTTCGATTTCTTTAGATTCTGCGTCTGAGCGAGTGGTGCCTGCTCCCATTCGCAGATCGCGCAAACGATCGTCGGCTGAGTCTGAGGCAGAAGCCTTGATCGAGGAAATCCCGGAGGTGAAGGAGCTAACCACTGCACCGGTTGTGAAAAAGGTGCTGACGCTGGCTGAGCCTAAACTGGCAGAAGCTGCTACGGTAGCTCAAGACTTTGCAGATGAAGAGGATGAAGAGGACGATTTAGATGATCTAGACGACGATTTAGAGGAAGGTCTGGACGACGATTTTGACGGTGAAGACGATCAAGAGAGCGGCTCACTGCTGCCGTCACTCCAACTCGATTCAGCGTCGTTTGTGCGGGTGTTGCCCCTGACCGAAGCGGCGATTCCAAAGACGTGTTATTTAGTGGTCGATCGCGCGGCTGAACTGGTTGCCCGCCCCCTGAGAGAATTTGGCGAGTTGGGGCAAATCCCGTCAGAAGAGATTCAAGAGAAAACGCTGCCTGTGTTTGACAACCATCGAGTCGCAAAACGGTTTTCTAACATTCGGACGCAGCGCGTGATCAAGATTCCCGATAGCCGCATTTTGCAGAAAGCCGCGCCTCACCTGCAAGCGAAAGGAATCACTCGATTGCTGATCGACGGACAGGTTTATGCTTGGTAAGGATCGCGAATTAAATGACCTGTAAAACTTGTCAGCGTCTTCTGCCCTCTTCACGAAGTGGGGCGAAGCCCTCGCCAACCTTTCTCCCCAATGAGAAGGGAGTTAGAGACTCCAGTTCCCTCTCCTTGGGGAGAGGGCTAGGGTGAGGGCGGAAGTTGCACTTTAATAAATTCACGTTCCTAAGGGTCTAGAAGTCGTCATCGTCGTCCTGGTCACGCTGGGGGCTAGAAAAACCTAGCAAAGGTTGCGCGATCGCTGTTCCCATCACACCAACCCCAGCGCTGAATGCAAGAATCAACCCAAAAGGTAGCTCAACTAGCTGAAAGCTGAGAAACCGCAGTGAGAGGGGTGTGGCATTTTGAACGGAGATCAGCGCGATCGCTCCAATCCAAACTGTGATGATTAATGACGTGATCAGCGTGGCAAAAGATTTCATAAAGCGGTGAACCTAAACGGGTTGGATCTGATGAATCGATCGCTCCATCGCTGCTGCGATCTGAGTGACTTTTTGAGGTGAATTCGTTTCTAAATAGACTCGGATCAGTGGCTCTGTGCCAGAAGGACGCAGCAAAATCCAGCTTCCTTCTTCTAAATAGAGCTTGATGCCATCTTTGCGACCGACTTCTTTAACGGCGAGTCCTGCTACTTGGGTCGGTGAATTTTGAGTAAAGGAGTCTAAAACAGCTTTTTTGTGAGCATTGGTGAGCCGCAAATCAATTCGATGATTGTAGAGTGGACCATCTGCCTCGCTGATCACTTCTTGCACGAGTTGGCTGAGGGGTTTGCCTTCATAAGCGATCGCTTCTGCAACCAGCATATCTGCCAAGATGCCATCTTTTTCGGGAATATGCCCGATGATGCTTAACCCTCCTGATTCTTCACCACCAATCAGCACGGTGGTTTCTCGCATTTTTTCACCGATATGTTTAAAGCCGACTGCGGTTTCATAAAGTTCTAACCCGTGGGCTGCTGCAAAGTTATCAAGCAATCGAGTCGTTGCCACAGTGCGAACGATCGCGCCCCGCTTACCTTTGTTTTTGATTAAGTGCCGCGCCAAGAGCAGCAAAATGACGTTGGGCGTAAGAATATTGCCCTGTTCATCGACAATGCCAAAGCGATCGCTGTCTCCATCAGTTGCTAACCCCAGATCAGCGCGATCGGTCTTAACCGCGTTGACCAAATCCGTGAGTTGCTTGCCATTGGGTTCGGGCATTCCGCCGCCAAATAAGACATCCCGGTAGGTATGAAAGCTCTCGATTTCACACCCACAGTCGGTCAGAACCGTATCGAGATAACCGCGAGACGTAGAGTAGAGCGCGTCATATTTGACCTTGAGCTTGGCGCTGCGAATGCGATCGACATCCAAAATGCCATAAATAAACTTCAGGTAAGCAGGTTTAGGATCAAAGGTCGAAATCATGGCAAGATTGCCACTGGGCGGCGCATCCGATACGCGGTTCAGATTGGCGACAATTGCATCTGTGATCTGGGTCGTCGCCGGACCCGCATAATCAGGAATGTATTTAATCCCACAATAAGGCGCGGGGTTATGACTCGCCGTAAACATTAACGCTCCCGCTGACTTTAAGTGACGAGCGTTATAAGCAATGGCTGGAGTCGGACAATCTCGATCGACGAGCAGCACCCGCCAACCCAGATCCGCTAAAACTGCGGCTGCCGTATGAGCAAACTGATCTGCCAAAAACCGAGTATCGTAGCCCACGAGAACGGGACGAGCTTTTGAGTAGGTCGTGTCTAGATAACGAGCGATCGCTCGTGTCACTTTGCAAACGTTAGAAAACGTGAAATCGTCAGCAATGATGCCCCGCCATCCATCGGTTCCAAACTGAATTTTTGAACGCCCATCCATAGCTCATCCTCGTATCACTTAGCTTCATCCTACTAGAGACTTTTCAGGAAACTGTACATAAGTTCTTGAAGTTGAGCAGAGATAATTTTTAACAGCTTGAACTTAATGAACAAACTTCCACAGATTCGGGCGCTGGTATTGGGGCTGATTCGCGATGGCGATCGCATCCTGGTCGCCGAAGGCTATGACTCGGTTAAGCAACAATTCTTCTACCGCTCTTTGGGCGGCGGCGTTGAATTTGGTGAAACCAGTTTAGACGCACTCAAACGAGAATTCCAAGAAGAAATTCAGGCAGAATTATGCAACATTCGATATCTGGGAGTGAGCGAAAATTTGTTTATGTTTGAGGGCAAACCTGGGCACGAATGGATTCAGTTTTATCAGGCTGACTTCGTAGATTCTAAGTTCTATCAGCTAGATGAGTTTGTCGGAACCGAGACGGAGACAGAATTTGTGGTGCGGTGGATTGAGTGCGATCGCTTTCAGTCTAAAGAACTTCACCTCTTTCCTGAAATCTGCTTGAGTTACCTTCAACAATAATCTCGTTCCGGAATATCTCTATCTCGGCTGAAGACTTCATAAGTGCCCAGCCATGAATAACTTCTCAATCAATTCCTACCCCAGGCAATCTTGATATGCACAAAACACTGATGACCGTTTCGGTAATGCTTCTGAGTTTAGAAGTGATCGGTCTGACTCCTCTGAGCCTGATGGCGGCTCCCGCTTCTGCTGAGATTCTCGTGGCTCAAGCCACTCAAAAGCCTTTGCCACCTGCATCGGCACCGATTAAAAAACCTACATCTGCGATGGCGTTTGGGTTGTCAGACGGCACTCCGATCAAGCTGAAGTTTAAGCAAGAAATCTCGTCTAAAACTGCGAAGCCAAACGATTCGGTTGAGTTTGAGGTCGCGGACGAGATCAGAGTCGGCAACACAGTTGTGGTTGCTAAAGGAGCCACCGCCAAAGGATTTGTGAAAGAAGTCAAACGCTCAGGGATGCTCGGTCGCAAAGGCAAACTAGACATCGCCATTACCGAAGTTAACCTGGTGAGCGGAGAGCGCATCAGTCTCCGAGGCAATCAAGCAGGCGGCGGCAGCACCGCAGGCGGCATTATCGCAGTTGCGGCAATCATCAACCCTCTCGCTCTCTTGTTTAAGGGCAAAAATGTGACTTACCCGATCGGCACTGAGGTCGGCGCATTTGTAGACGGTAACTTTGAACTCGATCGAGCTAAGTTTTAGCCTCCAAAGTGGCAAATCTAAAACAACAACAACCTTATCAAACGTTCTCGCCCAGTGCGAGAACGTTTTTGTTTAGTGCATAATTAACGGCGGCTGGCGATCGCTTGAAACATTACGTCCCAAAACACGCCATTTTGCACAAATAATCCAAACTTCACCAGCAGCGGAGCTTTGGGATTGATGCTCAATTTCTCGAAGGCGACAGGCACGATCGTCAGGGCGATAAAGGCAGCTAAAATCAACGTCGGTTTAGAACTCTGAGCACGAATCACACCGCTGAAGTAAACCCCTAGCAGCACACCCAAATACATCAGCAGTTAATGCCAGCGATAGCTGCCCTTCTTCACGCTGTGTAAATACTGTCCAAAATGATACGAGAATATCTCCACGAGATTTAACGCTGACTTCGCTAGAAGACATCCATTGCTGAATAAAGTTGCTTCTGGCTTCAGTGACTTCTTGGTGATCGAGCTTCTTAGCTTTAATTGCACGTCGATTGAGATCAAGGTATTTCAGTAGTTTCATCTGCATTCTCTGATGGGTATCGAGTGTTTATACCGACCACTCTTTCACCTAGGAAGCAATCTTGATGCAAAAGTTTCCTCGATCGCCACCCCATTCACCCATTTGATTCGCTCTTTATAAATGCGAATATCTTACTAATGTATTTAATTTGACAGACAAGTAACGTACAAAAAAATCCCCCACCGTAATGGCAGGGGATTTTGCTTTATCTACCTACAGCGTCAGTCAGAATTAACCAAACTTACCTGCCGTAGCCGCAATCAGGAAGGCTGCGTAAGTGAGGACATAGCCAACCGTAAAGTGAGCTAGACCCACCAAGCGAGCTTGAACAATGGAGAGAGCAACTGGCTTGTCCTTCCAGCGAATCAGGTTCGCAAGAGGAGTGCGCTCGTGTGCCCAAACCAGAGTTTCGATTAGCTCTTGCCAATAGCCTCTCCAGGAGATCAAGAACATGAATCCGGTTGCCCAGATCAAGTGACCCAAGAGGAACATCCAAGACCATACAGCCAGGTTGTTCATTCCGTAAGGGTTGTAGCCGTTGATCAACGGAGCGGAATACTGCCACAGGTAGTCACGTAGCCAACCCATTAGATAGGTTGAGCTTTCGTTAAACTGAGCCACGTTACCCGACCAGATTGCCAGATGCTTCCAGTGCCAGTAGAAGGTAACCCAACCAATGGTGTTCAGCATCCAGAACATTGCCAGATAGAAGGCATCCCAGGCAGAGATGTCGCACGTGCCACCACGACCCGGACCATCACACGGGAAGCTATAGCCAAAGTCTTTCTTGTCAGGCATCAGCTTAGAGCCGCGTGCATCCAACGCACCTTTGACCAAGATCAAGGTGGTGGTGTGCAGACCCAGCGCGATCGCGTGGTGCACCAAGAAATCGCCAGGCCCAATGGTGAGGAACAGGGAATTTGTGCCACTGTTAATCGCTTCGAGCCAGCCAGGAAGCCAAACGTTTCCAAAGTTGGGCCAAGCGGTTGAGGCAATGCTAGTGGGGTCTGAGAGCAGAGTGCTCATTCCATACAGCGCTTTACCCGAGGCAGCCTGAACGAACTGTGCAAACACAGGTTCGATGAGAATTTGCTTTTCAGGCGTTCCAAAGGCGACCACCACGTCGTTATGAACATACAAACCGAGGGTGTGGAAGCCCAGGAACAGAGACACCCAGCTTAAGTGCGAGATGATCGCTTCTTTGTGCTGGAGAACGCGATCGAGCACGTTGCCCTTATTGAGATCAGGATCGTAGTCCCGCACCCAGAAGATAGCGCCGTGAGCAAACGCACCGACCATCAAGAATCCAGCAATATACTGGTGATGGCTATAGAGCGCTGCTTGCGTGGTGAAGTCCTTCGCCATGAACGCGTAAGGAGGTAGCGCATACATGTGCTGGGCCACCAAGGAGGTGATCACACCCAATGCAGCCAAAGCCAGAGAAAGCTGGAAGTGCAGCGAGTTGTTGATGGTGTCATACAACCCTTGGTGTGGCAGATTGAACTGCCCTTCTGACTTGCCACCGATCAGACCCTTCTTGCTGTCCAGCATATCTTTGATGCTGTGACCAATGCCGAAGTTAGTCCGGTACATGTGACCCGCAATGATGAATAGCACTGCGATCGCCAGGTGGTGGTGCGCCATATCCGTCAACCAGAGAGACTCGGTTTGCGGATGGAACCCCCCCAAGAAGGTGAGAATCGCTGTACCTGACCCTTGAGCCGTTCCGAAGATGTGGTTCGCAGTATCAGGGTTTTCAGCGTAAACGCCCCAGTTCCCAGTAAAGAAGGGAGCCAACCCAGCGGGGTGAGGCAGCGTAGTCAGGAAGTTATCCCAGCCGACGTGCTGACCGCGAGATTCAGGGATGGCAACGTGAACCATATGCCCTGTCCAAGCCAGTGAGCTAACGCCAAACAAACCCGCTAAGTGGTGGTTTAGGCGAGACTCAGCGTTCTTGAACCAAGCCAAGCTCGGACGGAACTTGGGCTGGAGGTGCAGCCAACCTGCGAACAAGAAAATCGAAGACAGGATGAGCAAGCCGATCGCGCCTGTATAGAGGTCGCCATTGGTTCGCATCCCGATCGTATACCACCAGTGATATAGACCCGAATAAGAGATGTCTACCGGATAGTTTGCGCCACCTTGAGTAAACGCTTCTACCGCAGGCTTACCGAACTGAGGGTCCCAAATCGCGTGAGCAATGGGACGGACATTCAGCGGATCTTGAATCCACTGAGGGAAGTTGCCTTGCCAAGCCACATGGAACTGACTGCCCGATGCCCACAAAAAGATGATTGCCAAGTGACCGAAGTGAGTCGCGAAAAGCCTCTGATAAAGCTTTTCTTCCGTCATTCCATCGTGGCTTTCAAAGTCATGAGCCGTAGCGATTCCGTACCAGATCCGACGAGTGGTCGGATCTTGAGCGAGGTCTTGGCTAAATTTTGGGAATTTAGTTGCCATAAGTCTTTATGATTCCTCCTGGCTCAATCTAACGACAATGCACGAGCTAGGAAGAATGCCCAAGTTGTGACAATTCCTCCCAAGAGGTAGTGAGCAACGCCCACAGCCCGACCCTGGATGATGCTGAGAGCACGGGGCTGAATAGCAGGTGCAACTTTCAGCTTGTTGTGTGCCCAAACAATTGACTCGATCAATTCTTGCCAGTAGCCGCGACCACTAAACAGGAACATCAAGCTAAACGCCCAAACGAAGTGAGCACCCAAGAACAGCAAGCCATAAGCAGACAGTGCTGAACCGTAGGAGGTGATCACCTGAGAAGATTGTGCCCACAGAAAGTCACGCAACCAGCCGTTGATCGTGATCGCACTCTGGGCAAAGTTACCGCCTGTGATGTGGTCAACGCTGCCATCAGCATTCACCGTGCCCCACACATCAGACTGCATTTTCCAACTGAAGTGGAAGATGGCGATCGAGAGGGAGTTGTACATCCAGAACAGACCTAGGAAGACGTGATCCCAACCAGAAACCTGGCAGGTGCCGCCCCGACCTGGCCCGTCGCAAGGGAAGCGGAAGCCCAAGTTAGCTTTGTCTGGAACCAGACGAGAGCTACGAGCATATAGCACGCCCTTCAGCAGGATGAGCACTGTAACGTGAATTGTGAATGCGTGGATGTGGTGAACCAAGAAGTCCGCCGTACCCAGCGCGATCGGCATCATGGCAACCTTGCCGCCGACTGCGATCGTGCCGCCACCAAACGCATAGCTAGCCGGAGCCAGCGCGTTAGGAGCCGTGGAACCCGGAGCCAGCGTGTGCAGGTTCTGAATCCACTGAGCAAAGACAGGCTGAAGTTGAATCGCCGTATCTGAGAACATATCTTGAGGACGACCCAGCGCACTCATCGTGTCGTTGTGGACGTATAGCCCAAAGCTGTGGAAGCCCAAGAAGATACAGACCCAGTTGAGGTGCGAAATCAGCGCATCGCGTTGGCGAAGCATCCGATCGAGCAAGTTGTTCTGGTTCACGACAGGATCGTAGTCCCGCACCATGAAGATGGCTCCGTGAGCTGCTCCACCGACGATGAAGAAGCCACCCAACCACATATGGTGAGTAAACAGAGACAGTTGCGTAGCGTAGTCAGTCGCCAAGTAGGGATAGGGAGGCATCGCGTACATATGCTGAGCCACGATGATGCTCAAGGAGCCAACCATTGCCAGGTTGATCGCCAGTTGAGCGTGCCAAGAAGTGGTCAGAATTTCGTACAAGCCTTTGTGACCTTCCCCAGTGAATGGCCCTTTGTGAGCTTCAAGGATTTCCTTGATGCTGTGACCAATGCCCCAATTGGTGCGGTACATATGTCCCGCGATGATGAACAGCACGGCGATCGCCAAGTGGTGATGCGCGGTGTCAGTCAACCATAGACCGCCTGTGACAGGGTTTAGACCACCTTTGAAGGTCAGGAAGTCTGCATATTCGCCCCAGTTAAGGGTGAAGAAAGGAGTTAGCCCTTTAGCAAAACTGGGATAGATATCTGCCATCAGTTGCGAATTCAGGATGAATTCGTGAGGCAGGGGAATCTTATCCGCCGGAACGCCGCGATCGAGTAGCTCGTTAATGGGTAGAGATACGTGGATCTGGTGTCCAGCCCAGCCTAGGGAGCCGAGTCCAAACAGTCCTGATAGGTGGTGGTTCAGCATCGACTCCACGTTCTGGAACCATTCCAGTTTGGGAGCGCGCTTGTGATAGTGGAACCAGCCAGCAAAGAGCATTAAGCCAGCCATGACTAGACCGCCGATCGCGGTGCAGTAAAGCTGAAATTCATTTGTGATCCCGGCAGCGCGCCACAGTTGGAAGAACCCAGAAGTGATCTGAATTCCGTGGAAGCCGCCACCGACATCTGCGTTGAGAATTTCTTGACCGAAGATCGGCCACACCACTTGAGCACTAGGCTTGATGTGAATCGGATCTGCGA
>JAYVFW010000342.1:0-3704 GCA_043772715.1 Phormidesmis sp.
ATTCAGAGCCAACTTTTTAGATAGCGCGTCTTGGCGGCTCAACTCAAACCGAATCGCATTGTCATTTAAAAAGCGATCGCCTCGCAGGGCATCTTTCAATCCTTCTCTTGTGGCAAATAGCTGCTGATTACTCCAGCCAATTTCCCCAAACGTGCGTGGAGTCAGCCTTTGCAAAACGCCCGCCCGAAATCTTAGCTCGTTGTAGTTGAGATAGCCTAAATTGCCATAGCGAATTAGATTACCGTCGATCGAAGTGACCAGATAAGTGTTGCGTCCGATCGCGGGGGCATAAAAGACGGTTAAGCCCGATCGGATCAGCCCATCCTTAACTGGGTCAATGCCTGAAAATACATTCGTCGTTCTAAAATAATCGACTCTGGCGATTAAATAAACCGAGGGTTGCCGCGCCGCCGAAGGTAAAGGAAGGGGTTCTAAAATGCGCTCTCGCAGTCTCGGCAATCCCAACTCTGGGTCAATTTCTTGAGCGGGTTTAGCGAGAATTACTCCCAGCTCTGGGTCTGCCGGAGCGGTTGAGGCTGGATTAGGTGGAACTTCACCAATCAGAGCAAACGGCACTTGGGTAAAGGTTGGTTTGTCTAAATTGAACGTCAATTTACCCGATGAAAATCTACAGCTAGATTCAGCGGGCTGCAACTTCCAGCAGACAGACTTAGCCACGGGCAAAGATCGACTCAGCAAACTCAACTTCTCAGACGTGAGAGATTGCGAAACCTGGGCTGAAAAGCTGCGAAGCGATCGCTTCTGAGTTGCAGACAGCGGCAATCGCTCTTTTTTTAACCCAGTAAGCGGCGATCGATCGACTTCTGCCAAACGTAAAATGTCTGGATTAGTTAACAGATGAGATTGGTTTAGCTCCATCAAATTCGCTTCAGCTTGATCTGGATTTCCAGAAGCTAAACGCTCAGTTTCAAGGGGCTTGACTTCAGAATCAGCTTGCTTAGAACTTGTGGGCGATCGATCTGTGAGCAACGACAAAGACCACGCTGGACTCGTTCCCATCAAAACCATCCAGAAAACAAGCTGCCCTAGTAGAGGTTGCGGCGAATAGCCAAGCCGCTTTTGATTCCACAATAATTGACGCACAGGAAAAGAAACCGTCACTTTACTCAAATCCGTCTGGCGATCGCCCGCGTAAAACTCATAGCAGATCAACATAAATCTACCGGGGTTTTGCGGAACATTGTCTCACCTGTTATACCCTCATTTGTCTATTTGTCTAATCACCCAAACTCGTCTGATTTGCGATCAAGACTTTTTCAACCTTCTTAGCAAAGTCCCCAAGTTTCGACATCCGAGTTAAAGTACTGGTAAAGATAGATATAGGAGTCTGTATTCTCACCTAAACGGGTTAATGCGGAAGCTTGAAGTTCATGTAAACTTTGAGTTGCAGGGTCTTCAGCATCTAAGTTATCCCAGTGGAGCTTGATAGCTTCGATGCCCCCTCTGTTCTTGGAGCGTCTATGTCTCGTAATTGGTTCCTCATCGTCACCCTGAGTCTTTTAAGTGCTAGCACGGCAATTTTTCCAATGTCTGCAAGCGCTGAAACTCCTTTAAAGTTTGCAGATATTCAAGCGCTGCTCAGGCAAGTTCGGTTACTACCTAAAAACAAACCTGCCCGCCCTGCACGAGTTAGAGAACGAATGCTCACGGGCGATGCTCTCTCGACGGCTCGTTCTTCTAAAGCCGATTTGCGCTTTAACGATGGCTCGTTTGCACGGGTCGGAGAGTTAGCATTATTTCGGTTCATTCCTAACACTCGGCAGTTTAACCTTGCCAACGGCACCGCACTGCTGCTAATTCCACCAGGACGAGGCACAACCACGATCAGAACCCCTAACGTCTCTGCGGGAATTCGCGGGTCGGCGCTATTTGTGCGGGTGGATGAGCTGACAGGCACCACGATCGTCGGTGCACTTACCAACAGTGGAATTACGGTGACAGATAATGTGACCAATCGGCTGGTAGAGCTGAAAGCAGGGCAGATGGCAGTCGCTGATCCTAGAGGATTGCGCTTATTTGATTTTGACCTCACCACGTTCTATCAAACCAGCAACATGGTTCGCGGGTTAAATTTAGAGAAAAAGCCTTCAGAGGCAAGTTCAGATAAAGATATTGCGGCAGTTCAAGGCGAAACGTCTGAGGCGCTCAGCAAACAAGAAAAAATTCCCGAAGAAGCCGTTGCTAAAAATCTAGACTTTATCAAGCTGTCTCCCCAGCCCACTGGCTTCCCTGAAGAGAAAACAGCCACTCCGCTTCCCACTAATTTGCCTACGATCGGAAAAGTTGCTCCAGACATCTTTGACAGAGGCACCTTGGGTTCGGGTCAGCCAACTTCATCCAACCCAGAAATTCCTAAAGTAGAACTGCCCAGCACTCCTTCTATTCCGCAAACTCCTTCAGTTCAGCCAGATCCTTCAGTCCAGCCACCTGCAATTCCAATACCACTTGCTCCAGCACCGACTCCACCTGGAGGTGGTCTAACTCCACTTCCAAAAGACCCTCCTGCATATACAGCACCTCAGATAAACCCAACTCCGGTCCCTGTAACGCCGACTCCACCTGTTCAGATCGCTCCAACGCCTGCACTCGTCATCTCACCGCCGTTAGAGGTTGTTCCAAAAGCCCCCACACCAATCCAGACAGTGCCATCTCCCACTCCTAACTCAGCGCCAACGGTTCCCGCAAATAATCCTTCAAGTCCAGTAGTCTCGCCGACTCCCACGCTGGCACCGTCTCTAGGTCCGACGATCGCGCCCGTGCTGCCTTTAGATGGCAAGTCAAAACCCGCTACTGGGGCGTAAGTAGGTCAACAGAAAAATTTAAAAAGAACGGGTGCTGAATTCAATAAAATTTAGCACCCATTTTGTTTAAGTTAGTTTGAAGATTAGGCAGAGGGAACCAGACGTTTCCGCAGTGACTCTGCTCGACGCTTGGCAGTCTGATTATTAGGCTCGATCGTCAATGCTTTCTCATAAACTTCTAACGCGGGGGCCGCTAACTGTTTGCGTTCATAGGCGTGCCCAAGATTATTAAGAGCCGTCACATAATCTGGAGCAAGTTTCAATGCTTCTTTATAGTTGCGGAGCGCCAGATCATATTGCTCTTGAGAAAAGTAAGTAAAGCCTAGCGCATTATAAACCGCTGCCAGCTCTAAGCCCTCCAGCGTTTCTGCTTTAATTGCTTTTTGAAACTGCGCGATCGCTTGCACATAGATTCGCTTATCTAGCAAAATGCTGCCTAGCTCGTAATATTCTTGAGCCGTTCCTTTCTCTTTACTAAGTTTGCCTTGCAGCCGAGAAAGCGCTTTCTCAACCTTCTGCGTTTTTAGAACTTGGCGAAAAACGGTAACAACCGCGATGGCAAGTAGCCCCAATAAACCAGAGATGTAAGCGATCGGAAGGTAGCTCTCCATAGTCTTATCACTTGTGAATTTAAACACGGATGGTCAAGGCAAAATGTTCGACTGCGCCCTTCTTTCACGGTATCTCACAGAAGCCCCCAATAGATCGCTCTCTGCTGAAGCCAACCTTCTGCTTTCCAGCGATCGAGCGCTTGATTAATCTGTCGTCGCAGCTCGTCGTATTGAACGCCCTTGGGTAACACGATGCAAAGCGGCTCAGTTGAGAGACGAAACGGCAGCAAGCGATCGACCGGAAACTCTTTTACCCAGCCGCTCAAAACGC
>JAYVFW010000343.1:0-10934 GCA_043772715.1 Phormidesmis sp.
TGAGAAATCTGGGTCAGCGGTGACAGGTTCCGCTTGAGGAATTTCATCAACGGGCAGCGCATTGGGGAAATCGACCGTTGTCCACTCTTCTGCAACGACTGGCTCTGAGGCAGACTGGGGAATGGACTCAAACAAGCTGGAATTATTGTTTGAATTTTCAGCTTCATTCATCGCGATTTATTTACCCTAGAAGAAAGGAACCTGACGATCGTGTGTTGGCGTTTTTTGGCGGAGCGTTTGAAACTCAAGTCGAAGTTTAAGTTCTCTAGACTTAGTTATACCGACAGTTGCTTAAAGTTGAACCAACGATTTGAGATTTCTGTCGTGCGATCGTAGCTTGAAGAAACGTTGATTCTAGAGAATGTTACTAACAAATCAACCTTATAAAACAACTTTTTACCACATAAAACTGATTCCCTAAACTTAGAAACCAAAAAAATTCTATTTTTAACGTCAGTTTGACGAGTTTTTTCACTTCGTTGTCAGCAAACTGATGGACACTCTAGTTGAGGGCGAGAAGTTGTACTTTAATAAATCCGCGTTCCTAAGCTAGACTTTCACCTTCCTCGTTTGCCGTCTCCTAGAGAAGAAAGCGGCAAAGGAGAGAGTGATTAAAGCGGTTTGGGCACCATTCCTAAACGATCGAGCAGTCGTTCATCCTGCGATCGCTCCGGGTTGGGCGTAGTCAACAACACTGCCCCCGTAAAGATCGAATTCGCACCCGCTAAAAAGCACAGCGCTTGCAGTTCATCGCTCATCTCTAGTCGTCCGGCTGACAGTCGCACCATCGCGTTGGGAAACAGAATTCGAGTCGTGGCAACCATGCGAACTAGCTCGATCGCGTCGATCGCAGCCGCACCCTCAAGCGGCGTTCCGGCTACTGGAACCAAACAGTTGATCGGCACCGATTCGGGCGGAGGATTCAGGTTTGACAGCGCTTCGAGCAAATCTAACCGATCTTGAACCGATTCACCGAGTCCGACAATGCCGCCGCAGCAGACTGAGATTCCGGCTTCGCTGACGGCACGAATGGTTTCTAGTCGATCGCGATAAGTGCGAGTCGTCACAATCTTCTCGTAGTAGCTGGGTGACGTATCCAGATTGTGATTGTAAGCGGTCAGTCCGGCTGCTTTGAGTTGGGTTGCTTGATGAGGCTTGAGCATTCCCAACGTGCAGCAGACTTCGAGATCCAGCGCGGCAACCTGACGCACCATATCGAGGACGCGATCGAACTGGGCACCGTCCCGCACTTCTCGCCAAGCCGCTCCCATGCAAAAGCGCGTTGATCCGGCTGCTTTTGCGATCCGAGCTTCTGCTACCACGCCATCAAGATCCATCAGCGGTTCTGGCTTCAAATCCGTTTGGTGATGCACACTCTGAGAACAGTAGCCACAATCTTCGGGGCAAGCTCCCGTTTTGATATTGCTGAGGGTGCACATTTGAATCGCCCGCGGATCGTGATGCTCTCGATGCACTCGCTGCGCCTCAAACAGCAGATCGGGCAGAGGCTGATGATAAATTTTGGCAATGGGCGCGATCGAAGAAGTCAACATAGCATTCAAAGGTCATGGAAGATTGAAAACTCTTAGCTATTCAGATTAGCAGTCTCTCAGCCTCTAGAGAATGCAAAGATTCTGATCTCTGACCCAGTGATACAATTTCAATCACTATGCCGCGGTCAACTCCTTCCTCCCGACTTCCTAGACCCACCCGACCCACGATTACGCTCACCGATATGCTGTGGGCACTGACCGGGTTAATGTTGACGATCGGAGGCACGCTGCTCAAAGCCTCGATCGCCGATCTGCCGTGGACTTGGACACCCCAAACCGTTCCCCTCCATTTTTTGGGCGTGAGTTACCAGATCGGAGCCGTGCTGCTAGTCGGCTGTCTGGGTGGAAAAAACGCGGCGGTTATTTCCCAAATTGCTTATCTATTGTTGGGGTTAGCTGGGTTTGAAATCTTTAGCGACGGCGGTGGAATTCACTATTTTAGCAAGCCTAGCTTTGGCTATTTGCTGGGCTTCATTCCCGGCGCGTGGCTCTGCGGATATCTCGCCTTCAAAACGCCTCCTCGTCTAGAATCTCTAGCCTTTAGCTGTTTCTGTGGGCTGTTAGTCATTCATCTAACGGGAATCTTCTACTTATTTTTGTCTTATGGGTTGAAGGGGTCTAGCGTAGACTCTCTATCATTGGGGGAGGCTCTGAAAACCTATTCTCTCGCTCCTCTACCCGGACAATTTGCGGTCGTGTGTGCCGTGACGGTGCTGGCGTTTGCAATGCGTCGTTTAATGTTTTATTAGTCCTCGATCCTTCTCCTGAATGTTCAAAAACCGTTTTTTCTGGCTAGCTGCGATCGTCGGTCTAATGCTCGATCGCTTCACAAAACTTTGGGTCGTTAAGACAATGACGCTGGGTCAAACGATTCCGCTGCTGCCGGGTGTTTTTCACCTCACTTATGTGGTCAACCAAGGAGCCGCGTTTAGCTTATTTCAGGGCAGCGTGTGGTTGCGTTGGCTGTCGCTAGCTGTCAGCCTCGGACTGATGGCACTGGCGTGGTTTGGTCCTCGATTTGAGCGGTGGGAGCAGTTGGGCTACGGTTTTATCTTAAGTGGGGCGCTGGGGAATGGCATCGATCGCTTTGTGCTCGGTCACGTCATCGATTTTATAGACGTGCGGCTGATTAACTTTGCGGTGTTTAATCTGGCAGATGCGTTTATCAACGTGGGCATTTTTTGTCTGCTAGTTGCTGCTTTTCGCAAAGCCCCTGATGGCAACGATCGGACTTCAGCCAAGTGATCAAGATTTTCCGTTCTCGTGGCTACGGCTGGCACTCACCATCGGCTTAAAGCGAGAATTGCGAGTCACCAAAACCCATCCTTCCTGCATCTCTAGCAGTTGAGTCTGTTTAACAGGCAAATAAACCAGCGCCGACGATCTCAACAGTTGGTAAGGGTGAGGGTCAGTCTTCCATCGCTGCTGCAACTCTGCTTCAGAAGCGGGAATGACTGCCCGATCGCTATAAAAATTTAGCGAGGGGCGGTGATAGGCATAAGACGTGTAAACTTTTTGACCGCGAAGTGTGTGCCGTTGAATCATCGCTGCCACAGGTTTCACCGGGTAAGATTCGGCTAACTCCCAGACCCAGTGACTCGACATCATCAGCACCACCAAAGTCAGATAAGTGCCCCAGATCAGCACCGAAATGAACTGGGTGTCTTGCCGAAGAATCAAAATTGCGGTGACGGTGATTGTCAGCGCCAAGGTAGAGGAAATAAGCTGAAGGTCTGGCTGATAAGCAAAAAAGGTGAAGTAGGCACTTAAGCCCCAGGCCACAACCGCAAACACTGCAAACGCTGCAAACCAGATACGAGCGTGAACGATCGGGCGCGGTTGCCGAATGCCCATCTTTAAGGGATTCCACATCCGACTCAGTTGAGCGCCCACCATCAGCGACAAAGCGGGATAAATGGGCAAGACATACCAGGGCAGCTTAGTCTGCATTGCCGAAATGACGAGCAGATAAACACCGCTCCAAACGAGTGCCAGACGCGCCCAGCTTAAGCCCCGATTTTCCCAGGCGAGGCGCAACCCTTGAGGCAAAAACAGCAGCCACGGAAAGCCAAATTTCAAAATCTCCCACAGATAATACCAAACAGGGCCGTTATTATTGCCTACCGTTCCCCAAACTCGCACCAAGGATTGATTGAGCAAATGGGCTTCGATAAACTGCTGGTGATAGTGCGACCACTGAGCGCCATACCATAGCCCGATCGGAATCGCTCCGATCGCAATGCCGAGCCAGAGATAGCGGCTAGTCAACAGGCGAGGCGTATCCCAGATCAGAAACAGTAGCCCGATCGCACCCAGCAAAAGCCCTAAAATGCCTTTGGTGAGGCAGATTAGCCCTACGCTGATGCCGATGCCTAGCCCCCAGCGCAAATCTCGCCGCGATCGCAGCAAACACGCCATCATCAGCAAAAAGAAACACAGCACGGCTCCATCGAGCATTGCCAGCCGTCCCTGTCGGGCGACGGGTAGCCAGGTGAGATAGACCAACGCCGAAAAAATCGCTGCCGTGCGTTGGAAAAAAACTTCTCTTCCCAGCCAATACAGGATCGGCACCGAAAACGCCGTCAGCATCGCGCCAGGTAGGCGAGTGGTCAGTTCGCTCACGCCCCCGATCGAGTACGTCAGTGCCACTAGCCAGTGCATCAGAGGCGGTTTGTTGAAATAGGGCGTTCCGGTCAACTCTTTGGGATAGAGCCAGGTTGAAGAGGGAAAGGGCGATCGCCACATTTCACGAGCGACTTGAGCGACGATGCCTTCGTCCCAATCTCTGAGCGGTAAGTCTCCTAGATTCACCCCAAACAGCACCACTGCTGCAACGAATAACCCTAGAAGCCAGCCGCGATCGATCCAAGCCTCAAAGCGAGAGTTTTCCATCCCAAATCGACGACTCGCAGAAATTTCTTGACCCATTTCAGCCTTTATACTATGCGGAACGATGTCATCTCCCTTCTAAAACCGCCCTTGACGTGAAGAATTGGGCAAGTCAGAGCAAGTAGGTAGGAGAATTTTTCATGTCCCCAATCATAAGTCATCGATCGCAGATTAGCGGTTTGTAGCAAGTTTTAGTCGTCTAAGCGAAAAAACGAACTACTTTCTAACATCTTGACTAATCCGAGGGTAATTAAAGCCATCACGGTTCCTGAGACGGCGAGTTGCCACCAGCCACAGCCTGAAATGATTCCTAACGCGGCGGTGACCCAGATAGAGGCAGCAGAGGTGAGTCCTTCGACTTTAGGGTTGACAGAATTGGGACGCGACAAATGCAAGATTTCCCCGGCTCCCAAAAAGCCGACCCCAGTGGCGACCCCTTGGATGACACGACTGACCGCATCGCCTGAATGAGCACTGCTCTGTAAAGGAACCAAGACAAACAGCGCGGCTCCGAGGCTAACCAGCATATGAGTTCTTAGCCCTGCTGATTTGTGTCGTTGTTGACGATTCCAGCCGATCGCGCCGCCGACCAGCAGTGCCAAACTCAACCGCAAGATAATTCCAACCCAGTCATTGGGGGAAATCGAATAGGACTCCATCAATTATTTCAACTTAGTTTAAGCAGACGTATGTAGAGATAAACAGGCATTTTTTGGATTTTCTTTGAAACGTTTTAACCACACCATCCTGAAGACATAACTAAAAATAAACATGGTATGCAGAACAACATTTTTAATAAAAAGTTTCCAGTCTGTGCAATAGATTTAAGCTAAGTTTTGAGATCTTTCTCTACTCTTAATCTAACCATAAGATGTCTCGCGTTTAACTTATTTCCAGTGCGAAAACCAACTTAATCAATAGAGTAGGGATACCCCTCTAGAAAATGGGTAGGACTGCTGATGATCTTGATCCCCTCCGGATCTACTGTTATTAAGGAGAGCTGACTTATTGCAATTTTGTTTGTTTTCCATTCGTTTTTTCGATTAAAAGTGAGTTAAGAGTCATGCCTAAATGTCCTTGTTGTGCAGGAAACCTGCTGCGTCATGTTCGGCATGGGGGAATCTACTGGTTTTGTTCTCACTGCTGGCAAGAAATGCCGGATCTAGCATCAAAAATTGAAGCTAGATCTCAAGAGCCATCTTCAAAACAAAAAGTGGCGATCGTAGCCATTCCACGATAGAAAGTTCTGACCGTCAGACTTAGTGACCCCCGATCGAGAAAGGTTTCCTTTGTGCATTAGGCTAAAGATCGATTCTTTAGCTGTCAAGCCAAGCCTATGTTGAACTACGATCTTGTGGTGTGTGGGGCGGGGCCTGCTGGAACCATGGCAGCCGCAGAAGCTGCGAAAGCGGGGCTAAAAGTTGCCTTGCTAGAAAAGCAGTTTCTGCCTCGTCACAAAACCTGTGGGGGTGGAATGCCGATGGTGATGCAAGAGGTCTTGCGAGATCTTGCACCCGATGCATTTGTCGAGTCACAAGTTACTCACATTCGCCATACGTGGAACTTTGAAGATGCCTATCTTGCTCCGATCAATCCCCCTAGTGTTGATAGACAACTCTCATTGTGGATGGTACAGCGATCGCGGTTTGATCATGCCTTAGCCCAGCGAGCTGTCCGCTGCGGGGCAGAACTGCGGGATGGACTGGCAGTTCGATCCCTCGAAGTTGAGCCAGACGGCATCAAAATATCGGCTCAAGGCATCAAAACAGGCAGCGAATTCGTCGCCAAAGCCAGATATGTGATTGGGGCAGATGGTGCCAATGGGGTGACGGTCAGATCGACCAAGCTGCGGCAAAATCGGGCGATCGCGCTGGCAATGGAGCTTGAGCATCCTCACTGCTGGGGAGATGGACACGCTGATCTGCGTCCCGATGTGGCTCACTTTGAGTATGGAGCCACTAAGCGCGGCTACGCCTGGGTTTTTCCAAAAGCCGATCATTTAAACATTGGCGCAATTGTGTTTCGATGCGATCGTCAAGCTGCTCAAAACAATCGGACTCTACGAGCCAACTTCCAGCAGAGCATCTTTCAGTATGTCGAAGCGATGGGGTTGCAGATCGATCGCGACCAAGCCCGCTTTCACGCTCACCCCTTACCGACCTGGAACGGCAAAGAACCGCTTCACGAAGGACGAATTCTATTAGTGGGCGATGCCGCCGGATTGATCAATCCTCTGTTTGGGGATGGTATTTTGCACGCGGTCAAAAGTGGCACGATCGCCGCTCAATGTTTAGTAGATGAGGCAGCAGACCAATATACCGATCGCATTCACGCTGAATTTGCCGCTAACTTTGATGCCGCCTTGACGCTCGCCCAAGTCTTTTATCAATGGACGGGCGCTTGCTATAAATATGGCGTTAAATCTGAAAGAGCCACTCGCATGGCAACCCAACTTCTCTGTGGAGATCTATTATTTACGGATATGGCGGGTAGAGCGATGCGAAAATTAAAGCGATCGGTAGGCGCAAATTTTTTCCCGGCCTTCAATTCTTAATCGAATCCTGTAAAAAAATCAATTAATCTACCGATCTCAGCCTGAAATTCTTAAACTAATAGAGAGCTTGGTTTTTTACACTTCTTAAGGTTAGAAGTCTCTAGCTAATTGAGTCGGTTTCTTTCTACGATCGGCGGTGTGGGCTAACGTAAAGGTCTAGAACACGCCCTTTTGTATACACATCAAGAGGAAAGACAGATTATGGGATTATTTGACCGAATCAGCCGCGTGGTTAGATCGAATGTCAACGATATAGTGAGCAAGGCTGAAGACCCAGAAAAGATCCTGGAACAAGCTGTCATTGATATGCAGGAGGATCTAGTGCAGTTGCGTCAGGCAGTTGCTAGCGCGATCGCAAGTCAAAAGCGCAGCGAGCAGCAATATAACCAGGCGCAAACACAGTCGAATAATTGGCAGCAAAAAGCCCAGCTTGCACTGCAAAAAGGCGACGAAAATCTCGCTCGTGAAGCCCTGCTCCGCAAAAAAACTCACGCCGACACTGCAACGACTCTCAGAACTCAACTCGATCAGCAAGTCACTCAGGTTGACACGCTCAAGCGCAGTCTAATTGCTCTAGAAGGCAAAATTTCTGAGGCGAAAACCAAGAAAGATATGCTGCGGGCACGGGCAAGTGCTGCCAAAGCTCAAGAGCAGTTGCAAAACACCGTCGGAAATTTGGGCACAGGCAGTGCAATGGCAGCCTTTGAGCGGATGGAAGAAAAAGTCTTGACCCTGGAAGCGCGATCGCAAGCGGCAGCTGAGTTGGCAGGTGCCGACTTAGAAAGCCAATTTGCAAGGCTAGAGTCGGGAGATGTTGACCTCGAACTCGAAGCGATGAAGGCTCAAATGCTGGCTCCAAGCACGCCTCAAAATCAGGCTCAGTTGCCTGGAACTGCACCCGCAGCGACGACTCCTCAAACCAAGACGACCGCTTCTCCCCAAGATCAACAAGTCGTTGACGCAGAGCTAGAAGACCTGAAAAAGCAGCTAGATCAGCTTTAAGATTGCTGCGATTCGTCTCTAGAATTCCGACTTCTTTGAGAAGTCGGAATTCTTTATTTATCAAACCAGCCAGCATCGGAGAGCTAAGGCTTTAGAATTATGGACTGATGTTAATAACAGTGATGCCAATATGGGTAGCGTTCGGGTAATTGGGGATAACGAATTTGAGACAGAAGTGTTGAAGGCAGATCAGCCCGTGCTGGTTTATTTTTGGGCTTCGTGGTGTGGCCCTTGTCGGTTGACGGCTCCTTTAGTCGAAAGCATTGCGTCTAGCTATGGCGATCGCTTAAAGGTGATCAAAATGGAAGTTGATCCCAACCCCCAAAGTGTCTCTCAGTGCAAAATAGAAGGCGTTCCCGCGTTTAGATTTTTTGAAAGCGGCGAAGTCAAGAAAGCTAGCGAGGGCGCAATCACCAAACAAAAACTAGAGGATTTTGTGCGGTCTCAGCTTTCGGCGTAGGCTACATCCCTATAAAGCGATACACTTTAAACCTGACTTCTGTCGTCTCAATGCTGATCAGTGATCGCAAATGCGTATGCAATTTGCCACCCGTTTAGAACCGCTACAAGCCAACGTCTTTGCTGACATGGATCGGGCGAAAACCAAAGCCAAAGCAGCCGGACGTGATGTCATTGATCTGTCACTAGGGTCATCTGATTTGCCCACTCAGCCTCACGTGCTTGAAGCGATCGCGCGATCGCTTCACGACCCCAGCACTCATGGCTATCTTTTGTTTCACGGCACTCAGGCATTTCGTCAGGCGGCGGCTAGTTGGTACACTCAAAAATTTGGGATTGCGATCGATCCAGAAACGGAAGTGTTGCCTCTGATTGGCTCTCAAGAAGGCACTGCCCATCTGCCGCTGGCAATTCTAAATCCAGGAGACTTTGCGCTGCTGCTTGATCCGGGTTATCCATCTCATGCGGGTGGCGTTCACCTGGCAAGCGGTCAAATTTACCCGATGCCGATCACCGCCGAAAACGGGTTTTTGCCAGTTTTGCAAGATATTCCGCCTCACGTTTTGGCGCAGTCGCGCATGATGGTGTTGAGCTATCCCCACAATCCGACAACGGCGATCGCCCCGCTCTCTTTTTTCAAGGAGGCAGTTGCGTTCTGTCAGCATCACAATCTAGTTTTGGTGCATGATTTCCCTTATGTGGATCTGGTGTTTAGCGAGGCGACGGTGCCCTCTATTTTGCAAGCTGACCCTGATAAGAGCGTCTCGATCGAGTTCTTCACGCTCTCCAAGTCCTACAACATGGGCGGCTTTCGAGTCGGCTATGCGATCGGCAATGCGAAGTTAATTCGAGCGTTGCGGCACGTCAAAGCCGCCGTAGACTTCAATCAATATCAAGGTATCTTAAACGGAGCGATCGCGGCGCTCACAGGTTCTCAAATCGGCACCCAAGCAGCGATCGCAACGTTTCGCCAGCGTCGAGATGTTTTTGTCGCGGCGCTCGATCGCATTGGGTGGCAAGTTCCCACTCCTCAAGTTGCCCTATACGTCTGGGCAAAACTACCAGAACCTTGGAGCGCAAACTCAATCAAATTCTGCACAGATCTCGTAGAAGCAACTGGGGTTGCCGTTTCACCCGGCGCAGGGTTTGGCAAATCGGGTGAAGGGTCTGTGCGATTTGCGCTAGTTCATCCATCCAATATTTTAGAAACTGCGGTCGATCGCATGGCTCAGTTCCTCTGATTGATCCACTCGTGAAACCGCATTCATGAAAGCTTCACACAGCCTTAATGATCGCTGAGAAAGCTTAATCAGAACTTTGCCAAAGTTCAGTATATTTTTTGTAAATTGGGCAGGATAGGGTAGCCAGATATACACAGCTACCAAAAACGACTTCTGGACTGGGACTGCCCAGAGTTGCCCCTGCATTCAAATTCACAAAAACGACGTGATATGGCAAAAAAACTTCCTCAACTTGCGATTACAAGCGCGATCGTAGCGGCAGGTGCGATTATGAGCACTCCAGCCTTTGCAGGCACACTATCGAGCGCAACGATCGGCGGCACTAACCCAACCGATTATCTAATCTACGATGCCAACACCAAAAACACGTTTGAGGTTGCTAAAACTTCAGCAAACTTGGCAAAAGTCTTAAGTGGCAATAGCAGCAGCCCGACGGGTAACGTTGAACTCGCTGCCAGCAGTGAAAAATCTGGCTTCGATTTCACCAAAAACACCAGTTTGAAAGGCACCATTGGCGGCAAAGCCATCACCCTCAGCAGCCTCACTAAAAATGATTGGAACAGCGCCTATAACGGCACCACGTTTGGTCAATCTTGGTTTAATCAAGCCCTAACCCAAAACGGGTTTGGTAGCTTGGCGGGCAGCAGTGACGGGTTGCAGGTGTTTAACATCTTCAAAACCTATGGTGGCTTTGAACGGTTTAGTGACCCCAACATTTCCTACGTCAATCAGAATGACACGACGGGCGAGATTCAAGTCGGCTTGGCAGGTCACCTAAATGCCAATTCTCTAATCATAAAATCACTTGATGCCTATCTTGCAGGCTTGACTGGAAACTCAGCAGCAACTCAACAAAACAAAGCCAAAATTACTGGCTTAAAAAACCAGCTAGGAGCCAGCTTTCAAGCCAGCGAGGTCTTTAAGTACACCTACAATGGGGTCACTAACTACGGCTACGGCTTTTCTGCAACGAAATCTAATTTGGTTGAGAAGAGTGATGGCATCTCCCATAGTGGAAACTACGAAATCAAAATTAAAGGGGTTGATTCGACCAGAAGGCGCGTTCCTGAGCCGTCTGCTTTGATGGGTTTTGTGGGGTTGGGCAGTTTGCTTGCGTTCAAGCGTCGCCTGCTAAGAAAAGCTTAAGAGTGTGTTTGTAAATAAATATTACGAGAGATGACAGCATTAACGCAGAGTTTGCCAGATTAGTTCTAATCCTTATCATCAAACGTATCT
>JAYVFW010000344.1:0-10919 GCA_043772715.1 Phormidesmis sp.
GCCCTTCATGGGGCTGATTTCATAGTTGATTCTTTAGATCATCTTCCAGCATTAATTGAGACGATTTTTAGTAAAGCTGAACGATCGTGTGTGTAGCCAGCTAGACTTGATTTTCTTTGTATTCCTACCGAAGGGGCAGCAATCTCACCGTCGGACGCACCGTTCAGTGAGGCAAATGTCTATACTGAATGCACTGGGGCGGTGACATTAACATGAGCGATCTTTTAAAGGAATTTGAAGAGTTCATCGATCGGGGATTTGAAGATCTCCTAGAGTTGGTCAGAGATTTAGAAGGCAGAAGCGACAGTGGAGGATTTCGAGTCGATGTGCAAACCCGGACTCAAGTCCGCCAGTCTCGTCAAGAATCCGCTCCCGACTCTAATGAGCAGACCCCTTCAACAGCGGTTGAAGATGTGATTGTCACGCCGCCGTCTGCTGATAGTTACCCGCCAGAATCGTTGAGCGGCATTGGCGGACTTTCTGAAATTGTTAGAGAACTGCGCGAACTCGTAGAACTGCCCCTGAAGCGCTCAGACTTGCTGACTAAGCTTGGGTTAGAACCCCCGCGTGGTGTTCTTTTGGTTGGTCCTCCGGGCACAGGCAAAACGCTAACTGCCCGTGCTTTAGCCGAAGATTTGGGCGTGAACTACATTGCGATCGTCGGACCCGAAATCATGGGCAAATATTACGGAGAAGCCGAAGCGCGATTGCGAAGCTTGTTTGAGAAAGCCTCTCGCTCTGCGCCCTGCATTGTTTTCATTGATGAAATTGACAGTTTGGCTCCCGATCGCTCCAAAGTCGAGGGCGAGGTCGAAAAGCGCGTCGTCGCTCAACTGTTGAGCTTAATGGATGGGTTTGCCAAAACTAAAGGCGTGATTGTCTTAGCCGCAACCAATCGGTCTGAGCATCTCGATCCCGCATTGCGCCGCCCCGGACGGTTCGATCGAGAAATCCAGTTTCGCATTCCCGATCGGGCAGGACGATTAGAAATTCTTCGCATTCTGACGCAGGCGATGTCGCTCGATCCAACCGTGAATCTGGATACGATCGCGGATCTGGCTGGCGGAATGGTCGGGGCAGACCTCAAAGCCCTCTGTCAAAAAGCTGCTTATGTGGCGCTGCGCCGTTTGGTGCCTTCTCTCGCCGAGCCGACTCCTCACACCATGAGCGTGACGCAGACCGATTTTCTAGAAGCGATTAAGCAGATCAAACCTGCTGTCTTACGATCGGTTCAAGTTGAGTCGCCTAACGTTAGTTGGGATGCGATCGGCGGACTGGAATCGGTCAAACAAAGTTTACAAGAATCGGTTGAAGGGGCACTGCTCTATCCCGAACTTTATCATCGCACCAAAGCCAAAGCGCCGCGAGGCATTCTGCTCTGGGGGCCTCCGGGCACGGGCAAAACGCTGCTGGCTAAAGCGGTCGCGTCTCAGGCACGGGCAAACTTTATCGCGGTCAACGGCCCTGAGCTAATGAGCAAATGGGTCGGGGCATCTGAGCAAGCCGTGCGAGAACTGTTTGTAAAAGCGCGACAAGCCGCTCCCTGTGTTGTGTTTGTCGATGAGATTGATACCCTCGCGCCAGCACGAGGCAGTTATCAAGGCGATTCAGGAGTGGGCGATCGCGTCGTTGGTCAACTCCTCACCGAGCTGGATGGCTTGCACGAGTGTGCAAACGTGCTGCTGATTGGCGCGACTAACCGCCCAGAGGCGCTTGACCCTGCTTTGTTGCGGGCTGGACGATTGGACTTGCAGATCAAAGTTGATCTTCCCGACTACACCAGTCGCTTTTCGATCTTGCAGGTGCACAATCACGATCGTCCGTTAGCCGATGTAGATTTACACGCTTGGGCAACCCAAACCGAAGGCTGGAACGGGGCTGATTTGGCGCTGTTGAGTAACCAGGCTGCGTTAGAAGCGGTGCGGCGCTATCGCAGTCAGGGATTGAGCGATCCGAGTGCGATCCACATTACAACCGATGATTTTGTTGCGGCTTACGATCGGCTTTCTAGCCAGCGATCGCTCCTGTGAGCATTTAACTTGCAAACTCTGCTTGTAGCGCATCATCATTGTCATCAGCGATCGTGGCCACCACCGTGATCAATCGCGAAATCTCACCGGGCGATAACTCAGCCACCGTGCGACTTGATAAGACAACAACCTGATTCTCAAAAATTGCAAATGCAGCCTCGAATGTAGTTTTCCAGTTCATTTCTAGCAGCTTTCTCATTAACTGCGGCTCATTTTTAGCGGGCAATGTGATAACCGTCGCCCAAGCCGTAAACGTATCATCATCGGTCGTGCCCGTAAGCTGCACAAACACTTCGACGCTGCCATACTTAAACTTCCAGATGTTTCCACTGTCATTGTGGCTAACCATGGCGCTATGAGTTTGGTCAAGGCTGTTAATGACCGTTTCAATCACCTCATTAACATTGATGCCATCAGCACCGCCCACTAGGTCTTCGCTTGATAGCGCTGATGTTGAGGTCGTTTCAGGATTAGACTGATAGTTCACCATAAGTACATTTGTTTTAGGATTATTACAGAGTAGTTGTTGAGTCCACCTTATCGTTGATTGCTGTGATTGGTTCTCAGCTTTCTATATTTCTTTAGTTTTATCGTAATTAGCTGATTTTGCCTGACTGAGAGAATCAATCTGTCTGATGATATAAATTTTATTCCTCGCAATGACACTCCTGACAGATGAAGGGATCAACACCATTGCGTAATAGTTTTGATGTTGAAAACACTACACTTTCAGCAACATTTAACATAGGAGAGTTGTTATGCCGATCGCTATTCGAGATGACGTGGTTTATATCATGTTGAAAAAGATTCATGATAGCGATCGGGTTCCTGGTCCTGATCCGGTGAGTTTTACGGACACCGATTTTGCAGGGCTTGAGATGTCGATCGCAGATATCTTGGGGCACTTAGATTACCTTAATCAACGCCAATACATTAATGCCGAGTTTTCGGGCAACGCTTATGGAAACCAGGATGATGTTCCCAATGTGGTGAATGCAGAAGAATTTGGGCTGAGAATTGCCAACACCTACGGCGCACCCGATGGTCCATTGCCTCACTTGATTGAATTTAAGAAGGCAGAACTGACTCAGAAAGGCGAAAAAATGCTGAAGGAGATGGAGGCGAGTCTTCCCAAGAACATGAATCAGGGTGCGGCAGTTCCGGTCTACAGCAAAGATATGCCGTTCTTAGAAAAGGTGATGCTCAAAACTGGATTGAAAGAGCATTATGACGCAAGAGACATTACCGAAGTGGTGTTTCGCACCATGCGCGACATGATGACCAACGAAGCCGTCGATCACGTCGCCGAAGAACTGCACGAGCCGATGGAAGAAGGCAACACTGACCGAACGCTGTATGCTGCGACTCCACTTGCCACTGAGATTGCAGACCTGTGGGAAGACACGAATCCGATCGTCCATTTTCTCAGCCGTGTTCGTCCACCGCTGATCATCAAATCCAGCACGTTTTTGTTCCGCGTTCGTCAAGAAGCGGGTTTAGCGGTCACCATTCCTCCAGAGGTGGCAGTCGAGGCAGTCTTTTCAGCGACCAAAGATGAGTTGTCTCAAGCGCGGATTCAAGAAGTTGCTAATTTCCTGCCTGATGAGATTCGGGCAATTTGGGAAAAAGCGTAGACTTGGGCAGCGATAGCGGGTTGAAGTCCCTTTCATTGGAGAGGGACTTAGCGATCGTGGTTGACCTCCCGATATCGGGACGATTAGCTTCAATGTGCTTAATCATCTGTAATCATTGCGATCTCTAGACGCTAACGATCGGGGCGACGCACTGCGGTAAGGTGGAAAGAGTCACCATCAAAGCCAGTTTCACATACTCGTTGATATGTCTCTCACTACATCCCCCGTTTCTAGCCGCACTATTCGCATCGGTTCTCGCAAAAGTCAGCTTGCGCTTGTGCAAACCCACTGGGTGCAGGCAGAGTTGCAAAAGGCATTTCCCGATCGCACCTTTGAAGTTCACACAATGAGCACTCAGGGTGACAAAATCCTAGACGTAGCATTAGCAAAGATTGGCGATAAAGGGCTGTTTACCAAAGAGTTAGAAGTCGGGATGCTGAATCAAGACATTGATTTTGCCGTTCACTCGCTCAAAGATTTGCCGACACGGTTGCCAGAAGGGTTGATGCTGGGGTGCGTCACCGATCGCGAAAATCCTGCCGATGCGCTGGTGGTGCACGAAAAACACAAAGGCAAGCAACTCGATACGCTGCCCGCAGGTGCCGTGATTGGGACTTCTTCACTCAGACGGTTAGCGCAGCTTCGCCATCACTTCCCGCATTTTGCGTTTAAAGATGTGCGCGGCAATGTGATTACTCGGCTCGCCAAGTTAGACGCAGGCGAATATGATGCGCTGATTTTGGCGGTAGCGGGTTTAGAACGATTAGGGTTGGGCGATCGTGTGGATCAAGTCATTCCGGCTGAGATCTCGCTTCACGCAGTTGGGCAAGGTGCTCTGGGCATTGAGTGCCGCAGCGATGATGCCGAAATTCTCGCCGTGATCAAAGCGCTAGAGCATCAGCCGACTGCTTATCGCTGTTATGCAGAGCGATCGTTTTTAAGAGAACTCGAAGGCGGATGTCAGGTGCCGATCGGGGTCAACACCGTTCTCAAGGGCGACACGCTGACATTGACGGGAATTGTCGTTAGTGTAGACGGTCAAAAGGTGGTTAAAGGTGAGGTTTCGGGAGCCGCGATAGAGGCTGAGGCGTTGGGCACTCAACTGGCTCATCAACTCATTGAGCAGGGCGCGAAAGAAATCTTGGATGAGATTTCTGCCGCCGTTCGGTAAGGTTAAACAGAGTTCATCAAGCACAAAGTTGGTGAGGACATTTAAGATGACTCAAGAATTAATTGATTTAAGATCGAGCATCTTAGAAGGTCGTTACGAGGATGCGCTGCTGCTGGTTGATGAACTAGAAGGAATGAGTAAACAAGCCATCCTGCGGAATATTGAATCGTTTCTCGTCAGGATGCTTGTTCATCTCATCAAAAATCAGCTTGAAGAACGCTTAACAAATTCTTGGGTTGCTTCAATCTCAGATTCAATTCTACAAATCAAAAAACTCAACCTTAAAGACAATAAAACATCTCATTACATCAAAATTGATGAGTGGGAGCCGTTTTTAGAGGAAGCGATCGAAGCCGCGATCGCCCCTGCCAGCATTGAAGTTTTGAACGGACGATTTAACCCGATTCAGGTGAGTGAACGAGTCGATCGAGCTTTATTAATTCTGGTTGCCCAAAGATTAGTTAATCTGACCTATCAGCACTCGACAAAAGAACTTCCTGCGGTAATTAATCGTTGCCTAGCTGACTTGCCCGATGGTCAAGAATGGTACGAAGGGAGAGGATAAAAAACGATTTATTTTCTACTTTCTGCTTAATCGATCGACAAATTCCCCATGTTCCGATGTTGCTAATCCTTTCTGCAAGTCGGTTAAAACAGTCGCTAAATCTCCACTCAGCAGTGCATCCACTGTTAGCCAAAGTCCCGGAAAAACTCGGCTCCGAATCATTCCCATAGCATCTGGTTGTAATCGAATGTATTCACCCTCTTGTAAGCAAAACCAAGCAATTTGATTCTCGTAAATCTGCCAGACAATATACTCTTGTACTCCGTTGCGGCGATAAGCGTTGAGTTTGGCATTCATATCGTAAGAGGCACTGCTAGCAGCAATTTCTACAATCAGTTCTGGTGCGCCTTCTATATAATCATCCTCAGTGATTCGGGATCTGCCGCCGACCTCTGGCTCGATTCGCAGCAGGGCATCAGGCTGAGGTTCGTTGTCGAGATCTAAACGGGTTGTGGTGTTATCAGCAAAGTCTACACCCGGAGTTGCAACGTAATAGGCACCTAGCCAAGTCATGACTTGAGCATGAGGTCTGCCGTGATTTCTGACTCGAACTGGAGATGCCACGTAAACGACTCCTTCAATTAATTCTGCTTTAAACTTCTCGGGGGTGGCTGCATATCGCCGCTCAAACTCACTGCGAGACAGCCGATCGCCATTCTCTAACCGGGGAGTTGAGACTAAGGAACGTTTCATCATAGAACTTGGCTGAAGATGAGTGCTTTCATTCTGTCACAGACGAGAAGGCACAATTTCAAATTTGCGATCGCGCCAAACCGTTGAACCGTGCCCCTTAATCGGTATGATCACAGGGCTGACCACTCAAAGGGGACACGAGAGCTAAGATGCGAATTTTGATAGTTGCGGCCGAAGCTGCGCCGATCGCTAAAGTCGGTGGCATGGGAGATGTGGTCGGTGCGTTGCCCAAAGTGCTTAGAGAAATGGGGCACGATGTGCGAATTTTCATGCCCTATTATGGGTTTTTGCCCGACAAAATTGACATTCCTGCCGACCCAATTTGGAAGGGCAGCGCAATGTTTAATCAGTTTGCGGTCTACGAAGCAGTGTTGCCGGGTTCTGATGTTCCCCTTTATTTGTTTGGGCACCCGGTGTTTGATCCGCGTCGCGTCTATGGCGGAGAAGATGAAGAGTGGCGGTTTACGTTCTTCTCTAACGGGGCAGCCGAGTTTTGCTGGAATTATTGGAAGCCTGACATTGTGCATTGTCACGACTGGCACACGGGAATGATTCCGGTGTGGATGCACCAAGATCCTGATATCTCTACCGTGTTCACGATTCACAACCTGGCTTATCAAGGGCCGTGGCGCTGGAAGTTAGAGAAAATGACTTGGTGCCCGTGGTATATGCAAGGTCATAATGTGATGGCGGCAGCGGTGCAGTTTGCCGATCGCGTCAATACGGTGTCACCCACCTACGCAGAGCAGATTAAAACGCCTGCCTATGGCGAAACTCTAGAAGGATTGCTGTCATTTATTGGAGACAAACTATCAGGCATTCTCAACGGCATTGACACCGAGGCATACGATCCCGCAGTAGACAAGAGTTTAGCGCAGCCCTTTACGATCGAAACCATCGATCAGCGCATTAAAAACAAAATTGCGCTTCAAGAAGAAGTCGGCTTAGAAGTCAACTCAAAAGCTTTAGTTTTAGGCATGGTGTCGCGATTGGTTGAGCAAAAAGGATTGGATCTGGTGATTCAAATGCTCGATCGCTTCATGGCTTATAGCGATGCCCAATTCATTTTATTAGGGACGGGCGATCGCTACTATGAAACGCAGATGTGGCAATTGGCGGGTCGCTATCCCGGACGCATGGCCGTCTATCTGCTCTACAACGATGCTTTGGCACGACGAATTTATGCTGGGGCAGACACCTTTTTGATGCCGTCGCGGTTTGAACCGTGTGGGATTAGTCAAATGTTGGCGTTGCGCTATGGCTGCGTGCCGATCGTGCGCCGCACGGGTGGCTTAGTCGATACAGTGACGCATCACGACCCGATGAATCATGCTGGGACGGGCTATTGCTTTGATCGCTATGAGCCGCTCGACCTCTACACCTGCCTAGTTCGCGCCTGGGAGGCGTTTCGGTTTAAACCTCAGTGGCAAGAGCTTCAGCAACGCGGCATGAAAGAAAACTTTAGCTGGGACAAATCGGCGATCGAATATGTCAAGCTCTACCAGCAAGTGTTGGGTCTGCCGCCTGAAGAGTCAAAGCCCGAAAAGCAAGCAGAACTTGTGTCTTAGAATAGATCTCCTGCATGAATAGGATTCTCGATATCAACGGCTCTCAGATCTCGCTGCGTTTGGGTCGGCTTGTGCCCCCTAAATCCCCCAGGATTGGGGACTTTGAGAAGATTTGCGGTTCAAAGTCCCCCATTTATGGGGGATTTAGGGGGCGTTCCCGGATTCGTGCGGGAGGTCTAATGATTTGTGAATGTGACAGATTTGTGGAGGGTCCGACGGTGCCATGCCCCGGCGATCGTTCTGTCGATCGCAATGGTTGTTTAAATTGGTACAAATAGGTTAGCTGTGAATCGCTGAATCTTGCTGTGAAGACAAATGCATCCTATCAGTTTGGTTGGTTTGATTGGGTTTGCCTCTGGTATCCTCCCGGCTGGCTAATTTTGTTTAATCGCCATTGGCAACACTACAAACCTGACCCCGATGGCTGGAACGGGTTGGAATATCTGCTGTTTCTGATTCCCGGCGGATTTTATCTAGCATTGCTGATGCGGTGGTTAAGGTTGGGATTTAGATCGCCGCGATCGCAACCTACTGAACCTGATCCGCACTATCAGCAAGTGTTTCGAGACGAAATTTTAACGCCGATCGCCACTCGATTCTTTCGAGCAGAGTTGCACCAGTTAGAAAATTTGCCCGATGCCCCTCCGGCGATCGTGGCGCTCAATCACGCGGGGATGTGTTTCCCCTGGGATTTTTTGTGCTTGAGCGTTCTCTTAAGCCAAAAAAAAGGCTGGTATGTGCAGCCCGTCGCGCATTCAATCTTTTTTGATCATCCCTGGTTGGTGTGGTGGGTGCCGCGCGGCTGGGCGCAGACATTGGGCGCAGTCAGGGCAGAAAAAGAGAGCTTTGAACACGCCATTTCGCAAAAGCAAACCATGTTGCTCTATGCACCCGAAAGCTGGCGAGGTTTGGCAAAAGGATGGCGCGATCGCTACGATTTATCGACGTTTGATCCGAGTTTTATGCGTCTCAGCGTTCAGCATCAGGTGCCCATTTTGCCAGTGATTTGCCTCGGCAACGAATATCTGCATCCCTGGACGTTTAACAGCAAACGGCTGGCTCACTGGCTCAAGATGCCATTACTTCCAGTGTCACCGTTGCTGTTAGTGTTTGTGTTGTTTCCATCGATGGGAGTTTGGGCAGTAAGAACGCAGCTACGCTATTATTTGCAACCTGTTCAGTATCCCTGGCAGCGTTTGTCGTTGCAGAATGGGTCGGAGCGATCGCGCACCTATCACCAAGCCGAAGAATTAAGAGCGGATATGCAAAAAGAACTCAATCGCCTACGAAAGTAGCAACCCTGTAGGGACATGGCACTGCCGTGTCCCTTATCGCACCGCCGTGTCCCTTATCGAATCAGCCCAGTTCGCAAAGCCCGCACTGCCACCTGAGTCCGATCGTCAGCTCCCAGCTTATTAAGAATGTTACGAACGTGAGTTTTAACCGTACCCACAGTGATATACAACTTTGCAGAAATCTCAGCATTGCTGCATCCATCAACGATTAGCGCTAAGACTTCTAATTCTCTTCCCGTTAGTGGATAAGCAGGAATAAAATTACCATCTTTTTCGGATAACCCATTAATGGCGATCGTGTTGGGCGTAGCATTCACGCCAGCATTCGTATAAGTTTTTTGAGACTGTTGTAGCACGACGCGAGCGATCGCTGGATCAATCCAAGCGTTTCCTTCGGCGGTGATTTTTAGCGCCTCAATCAGTTGGTCGATCGTGGCGTTTTTCATGCAATAGGAGTCAGCACCCGCCGCAAACGCCGCTAAAACGGTATCTTCATGATCCTGCATAGTCATGATCAAGATCTTGGTTCCGGGAGCTTCTCCAGCTTGCTGAAAGCGTTTGAACTGTTGGGTGAGTTCGATTCCAGTCATGTCAGGCAAGCCCACATCGACGATCGCCACATCTGATTGCACTGACCTCAGCAGAGTCAGCCCAGCTTTGGCATCTCTGGCTTCGCCTACGACTTCAACACCTTCTCGCTGCTGAAGCGCTGATCGTAATCCAATCCGGGTCAGGTCATGATCTTCAACAATTAGGACACGCAACTGATCCATCACTCAACCTCTAACATAATCCAAATGAAAGTTTAAATACTTCGTCAGATCACTCTTTTGAAGGGTGATCTCTATCTCAGAAAATTCTAGAGGGTAAGCATCTGTTGCTCTATCTACCTTTAGAAGCTTCTTTCCTCTATCGCCCGACAGAGATCTAGTTGTCTTATCGACTTCGTTGCAAAATCGGCTTAGGGTCTTCTGCCACCCAACCCAGTTTAGAATTCGATCGCACTTCAAAATGCAAATGTGAAGCACTAGAACTCGGTGTGCCCGTTTTGCCAACCGTCGCGATCGTGGCTCCTCGTTTCACCGTCTGCCCTGTTTTGACTTTGATAGCACCCAACTGAGCATAGCGAGTTTGATAGCCCTGCTGATGGTTAATCACCACTAACTTTCCAGAGGCACCTTGCTGACCTGCAAACGCGATCGTGCCATCGGCGATCGCTAAAACGGGTGCGCCAACTGCTGCCGCCAAATCCATGCCAGTGTGAAATACAGGCTGATTGCGCCCGCTTGGCAGATACCAACCATAGCCGAGAAGAACGCTGGCTTTAGCAGAAAGCGGATAGCCAGACAAACCGCTTGAATTGGCTTGAGGAGTGGGTTGCCCCTCTAGAGGCGACCAGTTGACTCCCGGCACAAACACCACTTTAGGCGATCGCTGACAGCCGTTAATCTCAAACAATACATCGGGGCGCACTTTATAACGAGTTGCCACCGTTCGCCAGCTTTGCCCAGCCGCAACTTCGGCGCGAATGCCATTGTAGGGAGGCACAAGAATGTTTGCTCCGATCGGAGCCTTTCCAGTTCTCAACACCGGGTTCATGCCCATCAGCGTCGCCGGAATCAGATTATATTTGCGGGCAATTCCTTCCAGGGTTTCGCCAGATGCCACTCTATGACGAACTACGCGAGACAGCGCTGGAGCTTGACAGGTTGCATCTGGTGCAGCGTGTGTGGATGCAGCCATCACTCCGCTAAGAAGAATGCCAATAGCAACCCAGAGACGGGTCGCGATCGCTCCACTTAAAAGATTAAATCGCCGCATTGACAACCCTCCTGATTGTGAGAACTCTTGTGTTCACAGTTTAGCGGTCACAACCTGAGTGGCGGTTAACTTCAAGTCTGGAAAAACGGGAGACTGAATCGAGCGATCGCCCTGATAGTCGATCGAATCATAGAACTCGTGA
>JAYVFW010000345.1:0-10904 GCA_043772715.1 Phormidesmis sp.
ATTTAGGGGGCTTCCCGACTTCACAATCTGAGCGGACCGCTCCTGTCAAACTGCCGTTAATTAAACTATTGTGGCACTTTCTACTCACCACAGAGGTAATTTGCTCGACGACGCAGCCAGCCAATAAAACAATCCGCAGCCAGACTGAACGACTGCGGACTATTAACTAGAAGAGTCAATTCTTAATGCGCGGGACTATTCAATTTAACCCCAGTGTTAGCTTTAGGAGGAGTCGCCTCTTTAGGAATCGCCAACACGGGTTGGTCGAGCGCGACTAACAGCCCATCACTTTCAACGCTAGGCTGTGAATTAGTCACCGCAGGCTGCGAGGTCTTAGTCGCCACTTGTGAAGCCGGAGGTCTAACCATCGGAGAAATCATCGTCACCGCTCCGACAAAAAGAGCCGCGATCGCTGACCCGCCCCAAACCAGTGAGAGTTTTGGTCTACGCTCAACTTGAGCCAAAACTTTCTCGACCGTTTGCTCAACGGGCTGACTAGGCTGCGGCACAGGCAGAGAACGGAACCCCTGACGCAGCATCATCAAACGAGCGTGAAGCTTTTGCACCGTGCCATCATCGACTAGCCACTCTTCGACCTGCTTGCGCTCGGCGGCAGTCACCTCGCCATCTAAATAGGCACTCAGCAACTCAAAGCGATCGCGTTGCAGAGCGGTTGACTCAAACGAACCTTTATGGGAAGCCGGATCAGGAGATGGTTGCATGGAATTATTAAGCGGATCTAAATCAGGGTTCATCGTGGAATCACTTCTCTTGAAATGAGAATACCCAGTTGTCATCAACACAAACTAGTCTATCGGAGTCAATCTGAGAAATTCAACCGACGCAAGTCGTAGTAATTACCGCAGTCAAGAAATACTAGCAGAAACCAATCGTAAATACATGGATCATCAGAACTTAAAACCTCAGCCTCCATCTAAATATTGCTGTAGCTGAGTCTGCAAACGATGTCTTGCTCTCGCAATTCTAGATTTGACCGTTCCTAAAGAAACGCCAGTCAGTTCAGCAATTTCTTCATAAGCCATGCCCTCGATTTCTCGCAGCACGATCGTGGTGCGAAACACTTCGGGCAAGTCAGCGATCGCTTCATTGAGCTGGTCATAAAACTCACGGGTCGTCAAATCTTCTTCAGGACCGGGCGTTGCTGAAGCAATTTCCCAATCTAATTGACCGTCGTCTAAGGTCAGGGGCGCATCTAAAGAAAGCGGACTTGAGTTGCGCTTGCGCTTTCGCAATTCGTCATAAAACAAGTTGGTCGCGATTCGACTCAGCCAGCCTCGAAACTTGATTGGATCGTTGAGTCGCTTGACGTTGCGATAGACCCGAATCCACACTTCTTGAGCCAGGTCAGCACGATCTTGCCAATCAGGAGCCAAGTGGTAGAGAACTTTGTCAACGTGAGACTGGTATCGCCGCATGAGTTCAGCAAACGCCGCTTTCTCTGGGCGGTGCCCGGTCTGACACTGCAAAACTAAATCGTAGTTAGGGAGTTTTTCTGCTTGCACTGGCGTTTGAGAAGCGATTGCCTCAACCGAAGACCAGGATACAGGAAAGGATTGACTCATGGGCGGAATTCGCTCTAAACGTTCCTACATTCTTTCTCCCATGACACAAACTCTGCTTTAGAAGTTCCCTGATAATCTCCCAGTCCTTCTGGTTGTTTCACCAGCATATCTCGCACGCGGTGCAAAATATTTTTTACTGGCGGGGCAAGTTTCCAACTAATGGTAGATGACTCGCCTATTTACTATGCAGAGCCGCACTCGCCAAAAGCGTAGTCACCTGGTTTTGAATGGCTTGCAGCGGCTGTGACCCCGCCGTCTGTTGAGCTGATGTTGCAGAAAACCCTAAAAGACAGTTAAGCGAGAATGTGATTGTGATTGCTAATAATAATCTCTCAGTCATCGTTATTTTCCCCCACAAGACCTGCCACACCGCCCAGTAGATAAAATTGTAGATTTAGAAGAGCGCTTCTATCGGTTTTAGTAGCTTCTCCCAACTCCAAGAATGCACCTGCACTTATAAAGTGCCCTATATTCTGAAAAGAAGTCTGGGTTGATGATGAAGAAGCGTTGCAGTTTTGCCTTTCTTGAACAAACGTTATGAGCTTCTGTCATCTCTGATCGGGCTCCCCTGATGCCTAGGGCTGCTACCTTGTTCTTCACCCCTAAGACGATTACTTCCGGAAACCTACTCATTAAAGTACGATCGTGATTCAATGATTGCGACCGTACTTTCACAGAACAGTCTTAAGAAACTCTAAAGCTCAAAAAAGTGTGACTAGACTCAGCAGAACGGCGAGTAAAACTCAAGATGTTACGTTTCCCCGCCATTTAATGGTGTTGTGTATGGGAACTGGCATTTTGTTAATTGCGTCTCAATGGCAGCAAATTGCAGCGCTTCCTCGCACGGCTTTGTCTAAGATTCAAGCCACTCATGTTGCTACAGAGCCAATGGCAAAAAGGTCGTCTCCAAAAGTTGTGGCTAAACGTTTAAAGCTGGTGGTGGATCTCAGCGATCGTCGCGTCTATGTTTATGAGAAAGACCGCGTAAAAGTCAGTTACCCCGTGGCGATCGGGCAACCGGGCTGGGAAACTCCGATCGGAACCTTCAGCGTGTTTCAAAAGTATCAAAATCCTGTTTGGCAACACCCGATCACTGGAGAGAAGGTTTTATCTGGAAAAAGAAATCCTCTCGGCAAGTGGTGGATTGGGTTTGGGTCAGTCGAAAGCTTACTGATTGGCTTTCATGGAACCAACGACGAACGACTGGTTGGGCAACCCGTATCTCACGGTTGCTTAAGAATGAGAAACTCAGATATTGGAAATCTTTACAAACAAACATCTACCGGAACGCCTGTCACGGTAAGACCTTAGAGCAGAAAAAAAGGGCTTAGAATTGTGAATTAAATCAAGACCAGAATTTGCGTATGGGCATGGCACTGCCGCGCCCATTGACCTTGCAAATAACCGACCTGATTTAATTTACGATCCTTAAGCCCTCCATCTCCAAGATTTGTGATGAGATTTTTGACTAGCGGGTTGGCTCTGACTCAAAGCTAGGCGCATAGGCTTGCAGCAGAGTGCTGACTTGCGACAAGATTTCGTCTTTTGATTTTTTGCCGATCGCTTGCCGCTCAGGGAAGAATTCGGGACGATCGAGGCTGCGAGCGATCGCTGCACCAACCTGTTGAGCAATCAGTCCTTGCAGTTCTTCTTTGGCTCGTTGACGCTGATAAACTGCACCTTCTTCAGTCGTGGCATAGAGCGGCAATAAGCGATTGAGCGCATAAGCCGCAATATCACCGAGATCTAACGTGCGATCGCTCGTCGCTTCGATCTCTGCGACTCTTGCGATCGCCTCTGTCAACACTAATTCTTCCATCACATTGATAAATTGCTTCCGAGGAACGGCTACGACTTCGCCTGTTAGCAGCGCTCCCATCAGCCGATCTAAAGCCATATACTCTTCGATCAACAGCTCTGAGGCTGCATCGCAAATGCGCCCCACTTCAGCTTCCATTGCTGGTGTCAAATAGCCGTCTTGTAAGGCTTGTTCAACAATTTTTACGATGCTCATAGTGCATTCTTAAACTCCAAGCAGCAGTTTGATGATAGACAACCCCCGAATCATTCTGCCCTAGATTCTGTGTCAAACAACACTTCAATTACGCAGAATTATAAAAAGCTATGCAGTTTTTGCAATAGAGAGGACTGCGATCGTTAAGAGACTGACTGCTCTTTTATAATTCCCTTAACAAACTTCCTGAAAACTTAGTATTCTAAAGTTTATAAACTGTAATATTTCTTCTAATATTTAGGGAACCCGTGCAAGAAGATTTCCGGTTAATCATCGATCTCGTCTCAGTTTTGGCTGCGGCGGCAGCAGGGGGCTTGCTGGCTGCATTGCTTAAACAACCTGTCTTGCTAGGCTATCTCCTGGCAGGTGTGGTGGTCGGCCCGACAGGGCTAGGGCTGATTAAAGAAGTTGTGCAGGTAGAAACACTGGCTCAGTTTGGAGTTGCGTTTCTATTATTTGCGCTGGGCGTTGAGTTTTCTTTCTCAGAGTTAAAGAAAGTTAAAGCCATCAGTTTAGGGGGCGGTGGGTTACAGATCACGCTGACGGTTTTGGTGACCACTCTGGTGTCTCTCGGCTTGGGCTGGGTCACATCTCCAGCCCAGGGCGTTTTTTTAGGGGCGATTCTCTCTCTGTCTTCGACTGCCGTTGTGTTGAAGTGCTTGATGGAGCGCAATGAAACAGGCACACCCCACGGACAGGTGATGTTAGGCATTTTAGTGGTGCAAGACCTGGCGCTCGGTCTGATGCTGGCAGTTCTTCCGGCATTAGATAAGCCCGTAGAAGAGATTGGGCTGGCAGTCGGTTGGGCGTTGATACAAACCGGACTTTTTGCCCTCGGAGCCGTCGCTGCCGGAATTTGGGTGATTCCGCCACTTCTGAGGTTGCTGGCAAAAACCGAGAGTCGTGAGCTATTTTTGCTGGGAGTTGTGGCAATCTGTTTGGGCATTGCGCTGCTGACCGAGCATTTAGGACTGTCGATCGAAATGGGTGCCTTTGTCGCCGGGTTGATGATCTCAGAGGCAGAATATGCTGATCAGACGCTCACTTACGTCGAGCCACTCCGCGACATTTTTGCGTCACTGTTTTTTGCGTCGATCGGAATGCTGATCGATCCGGTCTTTCTCTGGAACAACCTGGAGTTGATTTTAGGATTAGTCGCGATCGTATTCATCGGCAAGTTTTTGATCATCACGCCTCTTGTCCGACTGTTTCGCTATCCCCTTAAAACGGCACTGATTGCCGGATTGGGACTGGCCCAGATCGGAGAATTTTCTTTTGTGCTTGCTAGTGAAGGACTGTCACTAGGGCTAGTTTCTCGCCGTGTCTATTTGCTGATTTTAGGAACCACAGCCGTCACATTGGTGCTAACCCCTTTTGTGCTGCGATTGGTGCCCCGGCTCTTTACTTGGGCGGAGTCTCTGCCACTGCTCAAAAAATATCTTGAAGAAAGTGATGTGCCGTTAGCGATCGCTGATAATCTGCCGACCCAAAATCATGTTGTGGTTTGCGGCTATGGGCAAATCGGACGAAACATTGTGCGGCTCTTGCAGGATCGGGGCTATCCAGTCGTGGTGGTTGACCAATCAGAAAGCCGGATTCAGCAAGTTAGAGAAGCAGGGCTGCCTTATATTTATGGCAATGCAGCAAGTCTGCACGTTTTAGAAAAAGCAGGGGTTGCCCACGCCCAGGGAATGGCGATCGCCTTGCCCGATCCGATGAGCACTCGTCTCTGCCTCAAACGCGCGCTAGAAATTGCCCCCGATCTGGATGTCGTCGTTCGTGCCAATCAGGGAAAAGACATTGAGTTGCTTTATCAGTTGGGCGCAAGAGAAGTCGTCCAGCCAGAATTTGAAGCCAGTTTAGAACTCTCAGCCCACTTGCTCAATGGTGTGGGTCTGCCTTTGCCCGCAATTCAGCGAGAAGTGCAGCAAATTCGCAACTCGCACTATTTAGAATTGCGTCCTGAGCGCCCGTCTGCTGAAATTTCTCGCGAGTTAAAAGCCGCAACTGAGGAGATGAACAGCAAGTGGTATCCGCTGCCTGAAGAATCTCCGCTGACGGGAATGACGTTAGAAGAAACCGATATTCGACGGCTGACGGGCGTGACCTTGATGGCAATTCGGCGAGCGGGTGGGGCCGAGTTAGACTACCCCGATGCCACCACCACGCTCGAACAAGGCGATCGCTTGCTAATTGTGGGCGAATCGAATGAGCTAGCCGCCTTTGACGAGTTAGCCAAAGGAGAAGCGGCAGTTCCGGCTGAAAATGCCTCGTGTCAGTGGATACAAGTGCTTGAAGACAGCACGATCGTCTGCAAAACTCTGGCTGAGTTAGATTGGCGGCGGCAGTACAAGATTCAAATTCAGGCAATTCGGCGAGAAAACAAATTTCTGCGGTTTCCTGCCGATGATGTAGATGTGCAAGCAGGCGATCGCTTGCTGCTGTGCGGGAGTTTTTATGCTCTAAACCAGGCGACGACTTCTATCTCGTCTAAACTTGAGCTTTCAATTCTGCCGATTTCTATAGATTCGGTAGAGCTTTAGGCTTTTGGTTTGACGTATACGATCGCTTGTCGCCAAACAATCACAGGCTGGTCATACTGATCCACTACGCAGATACAATGGTGGTCTTGCCAGCGCACTTTTCCGGTCAGCAAATCGCCCGTGACGAGTTTCATCTCGACTTCTTTTTCTTCACGGATCACGGTTTGAATTTGACGAATGCTCGGCAGTCCAGTATCTAGTTCAATAGCCATGCTGAGTTCCTTTCTTAAAATGATCAAGGGTTAGCAGTGAGAGTAGCATTTGCCGACCGCACCTTTATTATTCCCGGCTGTAACTCATATATTCTGCGGATCGATCCTTATGAGCCTTGAATTTGTCAAATATCACGGACTCGGAAACGATTTTATTTTGGTCGATAATCGTGCCTCAACTGAGCCGCGTTTGACTCCTGATCAAGCCATTAAGCTGTGCGATCGCCACTTTGGCGTTGGTGCAGATGGCGTGATTTTTGCTCTACCTGGGCAAGATAGCACCGATTACACGATGCGAATTTTTAACTCTGACGGGTCAGAGCCAGAAATGTGTGGCAACGGAATTCGCTGTCTAGGTCGATTTTTAGCAGATCTCGAAACTGCCGATAGTGGAGTCGCCAAACAGAAATATCTGATTCATACTTTGGGAGGCGTAATGACTCTAAAGCTTGAAGAAGACGATCAGGTCACGGTCGATATGGGGATGCCTTACCTGTTAGCCGCAGAAATTCCGACCACGTTAACCGATGCCGATCGCAAGGTTATTGACCGATCGCTAGAGGTGGCAGGTAAAACTTGGCAAGTAACGTGTGTCAGCATGGGAAACCCTCACTGCATCACGTTTGTGGAAGATGTTGCTGCGATTTCTTTAGAGCAAATCGGTCCTCAGTTTGAGCATCATGCAGTCTTTCCGCAGCGCATCAATACTGAGTTTATTCAAGTCGTGCGATCGGACTATCTCAAAATGCGCGTCTGGGAGCGAGGCGCTGGAGTTACGTTAGCGTGCGGCACAGGTGCCTGTGCTTCGCTAGTGGCGGGTGTGCTGATGGGCAAGTGCGATCGCCGCGCCACGATCGAGCTACCGGGCGGCTGTCTAGAAATCGAGTGGGCAGCCGACGGACGAATTGCGATGACGGGTCCAGCGACGAGAGTGTTTGCAGGAAACTTAGAAGTGTGAATTAAATAATATCGGTTATTTAGAGGAACAATGGGCACGGCACTGCCGTGCCCTTACGCAACTTCTGGTATTTAATTCACGATCTGTAGGACTAGTTTTCTAACTCAACCCTCAAGCTTTTTTAGTCGTTGTCCCAAGTTTCGTGCCCCATCAGATCGCCGATGCGATCGCGCAGCAAAAAATCGCATTTTTCTAATTCGCACTCCATGCAAGCCCATTCACGAGAAGGAATATGCTTGCAGAGGCTATAGATTGGCTGTTGGCGGTTGACCACTCCTTTCTCTACGAGCTGGCGAACCTCATCTTGAATCATGTTTAAAGAGTATTGTGCTAGTTGAACCATTATCGTCCTCCTGCAACGGATGTCATAAATTGAATCAAACCTTAAAAATGTTGGGAAAGTAACGTCATTGTGGCTGCTACAATCGCGCTTTGTAGTGACATATACCGAATGATCTCTATTTTCGGGGTGAACCCTTCTTGATTATATTAAGAAGAGTTGCAAATGTCAGCAAATTCTAACTTTTAACCGGAAATGTACGGGGCTGTAAAAATCACTTTGAGTCTTCACTTATTTCTGTTTCACTAATGTGATCGCCAACTGAATTGCTGCCTTCATGCTAGTAGCATCAGCAACTCCTTTCCCGGCAATGTCAAAGGCAGTTCCATGATCGGGAGACGTGCGAATAAACGGGAGTCCGATCGAGGTGTTAACCGCCCGATCAAACGCCATTAGCTTGACTGGAATCAGCCCCTGATCATGATAGAGCGCTAGATAACCGTCGTGAGCTACTACAGGCAAATTCGTCCCATACCATGCCTGTCCTGGCTTTACCCAAAGCGTGTCCGGTGGAATTAGCCCATCGAGTTGGGCTTGCGGAAAGCGGCAACGCATCTGCTCTAACCAGATTAACAGCCAATCATGTTCTTCCCGTCCGAGTTGTCCTTGTTCGCCACTATGAGGGTTTAAGCCTGCGATCGCAATTCTTGGCTGTTCAATGCCAAAGGCTTGCTCAAGACATTCGATTAGAAGTTCCAGCTTGAGCGTCATCAAATCTGGCGTGAGTGCGTCTGCTACTTGCCGCAGCGGAATGTGGGTCGTTGCCAGCAACGTTCGCAACTGCCAGCCCGTGTGGGGCGACTGTGCCACAAACAGCATCCCAAATCGCTGAACGTTGGCTCGCGCTGCCAGCAGCTCGGTTTGCCCTGGGTAGAGGTGTCCGGCTGCTTTCCAGGCAGATTTGGCGATCGGGGCAGTCACGATCGCCTCAAATTCTCCAGCTAAGGTGTGAGAGATCGCGGCTTCTAAATACTGAAAGCTTGCCGCTCCGCTAGCCGCATTGCCCGTTCCCAAGATAATTGGCTGCTCTAATGGCATATCTAGAAGAGTGAACCGACTGGGATTTGCCAGATCGCAGATTGCAGCCAACCGATCGTAGGTTTCTTGAAGATGAGCCTGACTGCCGACGATCGTCACCTCTGCGCCATCCGTCACCGACGGGTCAGACAACGCCTTTAAAGTCACTTCTGCACCGATTCCAGCCGGGTCGCCCACCGGAATCACTAAACGAACACGATTCATAAAGACGGGAAACTTAAAGAACAGCGCAATTAAACAATCTCAAAACTTCTCCATCTGCGCCCTTTGCAGAAAACCCGCTACTGAACGGTCTACAATACTTTCTGCGGGTCTACTAGCTTAGTAAACGCACTGCTTACAAAACTGGGGTCACGATCGACCCATAAAATTCAAGTTAGGAGGACTCGATCAATGTCTGGAGAGATGTTTAACGCCGCTATTTTAGCGTTTACCCTAATTCCTGTTGGGTTAGCTCTGGGGTTTTTGCTGCTCAAAATTCAGGGTGGCGAGGAATAAAAGGAGTGAAAAAAGGGGAAAAGCGAGGAAATTCTGCTTTGACCCTTTGCTCTTGATTAATCGTCTGACTCATCAATATGCTCAGCCACTTCTCGATAAAGATTAAACACATGATTGTCTTTAAGGCAATAAAAAACATTGCGCCCCTGCTTGCGATACCCCACTAGACGCATGGCTCTGAGCGATCGCAGTTGGTGAGATACGGCTGATTCGGTCATTTTGACGACGGCAGCAAGGTCACACACGCACAGTTCTTGAGTTGCCAGTGCTGACAAAATTCGGAGCCGATTAGCATCGCCTAGCAGCGCAAAAAACTCTGCCATTCGTTGAGCTTTATCGACGCTGATAATGTCGCGGTGTAACTGACGCACATGACTTAAATCAACAGGATGCTGAATGGTGCAGTTTAGGTCGTCAGAGGACTGGCGGCGATCAACCTTCTTAAAATCACGGGCAGGGACATTTGAGTTACTCATAAAAGTTCGTGAGTTGAATCACTTAAGCGATCACAATATAGAAGGCTGCTCTCAGGGTAGCTTAACAAACCTCAAGGCAACATAGACCTGACAACGCGGCTTGTTTCGTGAGTGCGATCGCCACACTCTTCCTAAAAATCTCATCTGGATCAGAGAAGTTTCTCCGTTTGGTCAAAATTTCTGATAGAATCTGAAAAAAAGTTAACAATTCGTCACGAATTACTCATGAGTTTATTAATTGTGGGTGCCACTGGCACTTTAGGAAGACAGGTGACTCGTCGCGCCCTAGATGAGGGATATGAGGTGCGGTGTTTGGTGCGGAGTCTGAAGAAAGCTGCCTTCTTGAAGGAGTGGGGCGCAGAGTTAGTGACGGGCAATATTTGTGATCCTGAAAGTCTCCCAGCAGCCTTAGAAGGCGTGACGGCAATTATCGATGCGGCAACCGCTCGCGCCACCGATTCTCTCAGCATCAAACAAGTAGACTGGGACGGCAAAGAAAATCTGATTCAAGCCGCAAAAACGGCTGGCATCGATCGCTATATTTTCTTTTCTATTTTGGATGCTGAAAAGTTTCCCAAAGTGCCGCTGATGGAGATTAAAGCCTGTACCGAAAAGCTTTTAGCCGAATCAGGATTGAATTACACAATCCTGCGTCCCTGCGGTTTTTTGCAAGGCTTAATCGGTCAATATGCAATTCCGATTTTAGAAGGACAAGCCGTTTGGGTGATGGGTGACACCTCCCCGACCGCTTATATGGACACGCAAGATGTGGCTAAGTTTGCGGTGCAAGCGCTCAAGGTTCCTGAAACTGAAAAGCAATCATTTCCAGTCGTGGGGTCAAGAGCTTGGGGTGCCTATGAGATTATTCGCTTATGTGAGCGGATGTCTGGCAAACAGGCAAGAGTTTCCAGGATGCCGCTCGGCTTGCTGCGGGCATTCACCAGCTTTGCCCGATTCTTTCAGTGGACTTGGAATATCGCCGATCGTCTGGCTTTCACCGAAGTGGTTGCCACGGGTAAACCGTTGAGTGCCCCTATGGATGAGGTCTATAAAACCTTTAAGCTAGATCCGCAGGATATGACAACGCTAGAAGCCTATATGCAAGACTACTTCGGTCGGATTCTTAAGAAACTGAAAGAAGTCGAAGTTGCTCAAGCTCAAATCAAGAACAGGAAAAAGCCAACCGCTAAAGACGGTCGAACTTATCCACGGTTTTAGACATGGCTGAGATCTTCGCCCCCT
>JAYVFW010000346.1:0-3678 GCA_043772715.1 Phormidesmis sp.
AAACATCCGAGACTTTTATTTATCTGGCGATGATCCGGATCATGGTGAGACGACTGGCATGAAATTTAACCCCTCAAAACTTTTCAAACATCCTCTAAGGCTTTAATCATCTCAGTCACGGCTTCCGCGAGGGGATCACTGATCTCATTCACCCATTGGTGAACGGTCGATCGGTTAATTCCCATCGTTACCGCCAGTCGATTCTGGCTAATGTTGTAGGTAGCCAGCACTTGTCTGAGTGCTTTTCCTGCTTTTCCCATAATCTCGATCGTGTCAGAGGCTCATAGCAAAGTAAATGGTTGTAGTTACCAACATTCTTATTGTGTTGGTAGAGAATTAGCGGTGATACGGGCAAACAAACAAGCCGCTAAATTTTTCGATACTTCGTTTTAGTCAATAAGATTTTTAGGGAGTTTGGGCGTTAAAGATTGAAGCCGAAATAAGCTTTAGAATTAGAAAATAGGCGAGTTACGAGTTGACTAAGCAACGCTGATCGTTCACTCAAAAATTGTATTGATCTATGGTTTTCACTTTTGCGAATCCGTCTGCGATCGACTCATCTCGGATTCGTCCAGACATTCAGGCATTGCATCCGCAGTTGGTTCAGTGGCGCAGAAGCCTGCATCAACATCCCGAACTGGGCTTTCGTGAGCAACTGACCTCACAATTAGTCGCCCAAAAACTTCAAGAATGGGACATTGACCATCAAACCCAAATTGCTGAGACTGGAATAGTCGCGACGATTCAGGGCAACCGTCCGGGTAAGGTTTTGGCGATTCGGGCAGATATGGATGCGCTGCCGATTCAAGAAGAAAACGAAGTGCCCTATAAATCGCAGCACGATGGAGTTATGCACGCCTGCGGTCACGATGGGCACACGACGATCGCTCTGGGCACTGCTGCTTATTTGTCACAACATCGTGACTTTGCAGGCACCGTCAAACTTATTTTTCAACCTGCCGAAGAAGGTCCGGGCGGTGCGCTACCGATGGTAAAGGCTGGGGTTCTCAAAAATCCTGATGTCGATGCGATCATTGGGCTGCATCTGTGGAACCAATTGCCGTTAGGAATGGCAGGCATTCGATCGGGGGCGTTGATGGCAGCCGTTGAGACGTTTGGCTGTACGATTTTTGGCAAAGGGGGACACGGCGCAATTCCGCAACAAACCATTGACTCGATCGTGGTTGCCTCGCAAGTGGTGAATGCCCTGCAAACGATCGTGGCGCGAAATATTGACCCGATCGAATCTGCGGTCGTGACGATCGGCGAATTTCATGCCGGAACTGCTTGCAATGTGATTGCTGACACGGCTCGGCTCAAAGGCACCGTTCGCTATTTCAACCCCAAATATGGCGATTATTTTGCCCCACGCCTTGAGCAGGTGATCGCTGGGATCTGCCAAAGCCACGGAGCGCACTATGAATTAAATTATGAGAAACTCTATCCGCCTGTGATTAATGATGATGTGATCGCTGACCTGGTGCGATCGGTGGCTGAAACCGTCATTGAGTCCCCTTTAGGAATCGTGCCTAACTGCCAAACAATGGGCGGCGAAGATATGTCGTTTTTCCTACAAGCAGTTCCGGGCTGTTATTTCTTTTTAGGATCTGCTAACGCTGAGAAAGGATTAGACTATCCCCACCATCATCCTCGCTTTGATTTTGACGAAACTGCTCTCAGCATGGGTGTCGAACTCTTTGTGCGCTGCGTCGAAAAGTTTTGCCAATAGCCTGTTTAGCTTTGGTCGATTGGAACGAGAGCCACGATCGCTTTGCCGAGCCTCAGGCGGATACCTAACTCCAACGGTTTGGTAACTTTTAAACTCGACTTGTGATAGAGATCATTTTGTGATGTGATCGAGATCGCAAGAGGTGAGTCATCTGACAGACATACTGTACAAGACTCAACTTTAGCCGAGTCATCAACAGGGAACACACGACTGACCGACAGGTTTCTTACGAAGACTGTCGGTTTTTTATTGCTAAATAGGAATATTGCATAGTTAGCGGTTGTTTATCACGATTTAAGAGCGCTCCGCCATCAGTTATTGAATTTACGCGGCAGATCCACCGTAGGGGCATAGCACTGCCGTGCCCTCTTGCGATCGTTCCATCCATTGCAATTGTTTTTGAAATGGGTTCACCATCGTATGATGAAATACGTCTTTAGGAGTCAATAGAGTATGCCCCAAGTCGTAGCAGCCTTTTATAAGTTTGTGCGGCTTTATAACTGGGTCGAGATCAGAAACCCCCTACTGTCGTGTTGCTTAGATCAGGGCGTAAAAGGAACCATTCTGCTGGCAGAAGAAGGTATTAATGGCACGATCGCCGGAACCCGTCTTGCAGTCAATGCTGCCCTGGCATTTCTCAAAGCCGATCCTCGGTTAGCAGACTTAGAGATTAAAGAGTCTCATACCGAATTCCAGCCCTTTGATCGCATCAAAATAAAGTTAAAAAAAGAAATTGTGACATTGGGAGTGCCAAAAATAGATCCCAGTCATCAAGTCGGAACCTATGTTAGTCCGCACGAGTGGAATGCGCTGATTTCTGACCCAGACGTGACCGTTATCGATGTTCGCAATCGGTTTGAAGTTGGAATTGGCACCTTTGATCGCGCCCTTGATCCACAAACCCGATCCTTTCGTCAGTTTCCTGAGTATGTGCGATCGCAGCATGACCCCAGCCAGCACAAAAAAGTTGCCCTATTTTGCACGGGTGGAATTCGTTGTGAGAAAGCGTCGGCTTTTATGCTCTCAGAAGGGTTTGAAGAGGTCTATCACCTGCAAGGCGGCATTCTCAATTATCTCGAAAAAGTGCCCGACGATCAAAGTCTATGGCAAGGAGAATGCTTTGTGTTTGATCAGCGAGTGGCGGTTGCTCAAGGGATGACTGATGGATCATTTGAGATACGGCGCGACTGTGGTCATCCTATTTCTGAATCCGATCAGACGGCTAATCACTCAGAAGTGCTGTGTCCCTATTGCGGCGATCGAGCTGCTAACCAGTCAGACTAAGCACAGGTGCCAATGAGCGGATATCACTCCTTCGACTGACGAATTGCAGAGTTGTGTAAAGAAGAATCAAACTAGGTGTAAGAGTGATTCTGAGTTGCGAATTCGTAAGCAACTTGTCAAGTTCATGATAAAAAAGGAAGTCTGATATGGCTGATATGACTCAAACGGTTGATTTAGATTCCACGATCGCTGCACTGCAAAGTGGAATTACATCGTTGCCTCCTGAAGCGGCAATCAGCGCGATCGAAAGCTGGCAGTCTCAGTTGCAAGGCACCGAAATTGCAGAAACGCTGGGTGAATTAAAAATGGCGCTTGATGGCAGCAGCACGAGTAATTCCTCGATTAGTGAAATTCTTTCTGATCTGGGCACTCAAACTGCCTCTGCGGGTGGAACCGCCAGTGGTGATGCAGCGTCTAAACTGCAACAGTTGGGGCAACTTCTCTCTCAAGCGGGTAGCTCTCTAAAATAGATTCTAGCGATTCTAGATTCTTTTCACTACTGTTATCTTTTGCATATAACTTGAATTAAGAGCAGCAATTTAGTAATCTTCAGAGCGGTTATGTCTGAAGCATTTATTAAGTGTCTGCTCTTAATTCATAGGGTTGAGAGTCGCCTATTTGATTAATGAGTGCAGCAATTCCAGTAAAGGCAGGGTTATGCCATA
>JAYVFW010000347.1:0-10863 GCA_043772715.1 Phormidesmis sp.
CACTATTGGCTCCGTGACCCCGATTTGGCTCCTAGCGCTGACTTTAAGCAAGACATCATGCAAACGATCGAGGATATTGAGTCGTTTGTCCAGAAAATCCACTCTGGCGCAATTCGCCCACCCCAAGCTGAGAAATTTACCGATGTTTTGTCGATCGGCATTGGCGGATCGGCGCTAGGGCCCGAATTTGTGGCTGAAGCGCTGTCTCCTAATTTTCCACCCCTGGGCATTCACTTTATTGATAACACCGATCCCGCAGGCATCGATCGAGTCTTGGCTCGAATTGGCGATCGGCTCAACAGCACTTTAGTTCTAGTGATCTCAAAATCGGGCGGCACTCCAGAACCCCGAAACGGCATGATCGAAGTTCAGCACGCCTTCACCAGCCGCAATTTAGACTTCAATAAACAAGCCGTCGCCATCACGGGCAGAGGCAGCAATCTAGACAACGTGGCAAAGTCTCAAGGCTGGCTGACCACCTTTCCCATGCACGATTGGGTGGGCGGACGGACTTCTGAATTTTCAGCCGTGGGCTTAGTTCCGGCGGCTCTGCAAGGCATTGATATCCGGGCAATGCTGGCAGGTGCCAAAGAGATGGATGTCGCCACTCGTCTGCCTGAGATTAAAAACAACCCGGCAGCGCTGTTAGCCCTCGCGTGGTATTTTTCGGGCAACGGCAAGGGCGAAAAAGATATGGTGGTGTTGCCTTATAAAGACAGTTTGCTGCTGTTTAGCCGCTATCTTCAGCAGTTAGTGATGGAGTCATTGGGCAAAGAGAAAGATCTGGACGGCAACACGGTTTATCAAGGCATCGCGGTTTACGGCAATAAGGGATCGACTGACCAGCACGCCTATGTTCAGCAGTTGCGCGAAGGGGTGCCCAACTTCTTCTTAACGTTTATTGAAGTGCTGCACGATCGCACCGGGTCGTCGATCGAGGTTGAACCCGGTGTCACTTCTGGCGATTATCTCTCTGGTCTACTTCAGGGCACTCGTCAGGCTCTCTACGAAAATCACCGCGACTCCATCACGGTCACGATCCCCGAAGCCAACGCCCACAATGTTGGGGCGCTAATCGCCCTTTATGAACGGGCAGTCGGCTTTTACGGCTTTCTCGTCAACGTCAACGCCTATCATCAACCTGGTGTTGAAGCGGGTAAGAAAGCCGCTGCCGCAATTTTAGACTTGCAGCGCAACGTCGTGCAGGTTTTGCAAGCCGAAAAAACGCCGCTACCGATCGCAACCTTAGCGCTGAGAGCCGGTGTCCCTGACCAAATCGAAGCGGTCTATAAAATCGTTCGTCACCTTGAGGCAAATCAACGCGGAGTCAAGCTCTATGGCAATCTGGCAAAGCCCGAAAGTCTAACGGTGAGCAGTCTCTAGGGTTCACTTCATAAACTTGGGTCGGGCTGCCTGATTCTGTTGAAGGGTTTCCTCAAGGGTTGTCCAGTTTTCATGATCAATCGTGTCAATCATGCGATCGATCTGTTCTCGATAAACCAACAGCGATCGCAGCACTTCTGCTCGGTTATATCGCGCCATCATCAGTCCTAATTCGGGATTGCCTCCGCCGACTCGACTGGTATCACGAAAACCAGAGCTAGCTAAAGCCTGAGCGAGTTTGATCACATCGGGATCAGCTTCACTCAAACACGCAGCAATCAGACTGGCACTCGTCATGACTGGCAGGTGAGAAATCCAGGCGACGGCACGATCGTGCGCTTCGGGCTGACACCGATGCAGACGAACTTGTAACGGACGCAAGACCGATTCGAGCAGGGCGATCGCGTCTAGAGGCGTTGTCTCAGTCGGGGTTAACACATAAGGATTTCCCGCAAATAAGCCGTGCTGTGCTGCTTCGATGCCGCTTTCTGTCGTGCCTGCCATCGGGTGTCCGCCGACAAAATTATCCCAAAGAGGGGCGATTTCTCGGACGATAGCGGCTTTCACCGACCCAACATCTGTTAATATTGTCGCTAAAGAAATATGCGGAATGAGTTGAGAAACCGTCGATCGCATCTGGGCGATCGGGGTGCAGATAAAAATCAGATCTGTGTCAGCTAACAGCGCTAAATCTGTGGCAGCTTCATCTGCTGCGCCTCTTGCCACCGCTATTTTGCACGTTCGCTCTTGACGGCTGACTCCTAAGACTTGATGCCCTAGCGATCGTAAATCTAACCCCAGCGATCCCCCAATTAACCCTAGACCCACAATTCCAATTTTCATAGCGACTGACTTGATATGTAGTACTCCAGGCTAATTCTGATCTAGATTCGGGTACGTTAGCATCAAGCCATTCCGCAATTTTTGGCATATCAGTTAGCGATTTAAATGAAAGCTGAGGAAGTTTTAGAACAATATACCGCTGGGTCACGAGAGTTTTCTGCTCTTGACTTGAGAGACATTAACCTGAGCGGAGCAAATTTAAGCGGAGCGGATTTTAGCAATGCTGATCTGAGTGTCGCAAATCTTGCAGGCGCAAATCTCAGCCGCACCAATTTCAGCCACGCAAATCTCAGCGTTGCTAAACTCAATGGTGCCAACCTCAGCAAGGCAAAACTCAACCATGCGATTCTCAACGCTGCCAACTTGACGATGGCAGATCTGCGAGAAGCTAACCTTATGCAAGCAGAATTGATCAAGGCAGAACTGACACGATCGGACATCAGTGGTGCAGACCTGCGAGGAGCCAATTTTAGTAATGCAGATCTGCGAGATGCCAAACTACGCTATGCCAACCTCAGTCAAACGAACCTGAGCCGAGCCGATCTGCGTCATGCCATTCTCACCGAGGCAAATCTAGAGCAAGCTAACTTAACCAGCAGCGATCTCAGCAGTGCTGCTCTTACCGGGGTTGATCTCAATCACGCCGAGCTGCGACAAGCCAATCTCAGCCGTGCCAATCTGCAAGGGGCAAATTTGTCGGGGGCGAATCTTCGCTGGGCTGACTTGGGCGGAGCCAATCTTCGCTGGGCTGACTTAACGGGTGCAATCCTGAGTGGGGCAAACCTGACAGGAGCCGATTTAAGCTACGCCACGCTGCTCGAAGCGACGCTGGTACACGTCGATCTTACCCGCGCCACTTTAGCAGGAGTCGATTGGGCAGGAGCCGATCTCAGTGGTTCCACTATGACGGGTCTTAAGCTGCATGGCGTGTCTCCCTTTGGCATTAAAACGACTGGGGCGACCTGCCGCTGGATTGATCTCAGTCAAAACGGCGACCAGAGCCAGATTTATACATTTGCGACTGACAATTGCCAAGAATATTTTAATGAAACGCCTCCGATCGTCCAGATTGTGATCGACGATCGTCTCAACACAGATGCCAACTGCGCGTTAGCCGTCACTTATCAGCAGGTGGCTCGACAGTGCGGCTTTTTGGCTCCTCCCCCTGAAATCGAAGTCCATTTACGCCGGACAACGCTGACGTTTCGACTAGAGCGCGATGAACAGCTATTGATCGCCGCTTATATTGCTATCTTTCCGTTTGAAGACAACAAAATTACTCAGCAAACGTTGATAGATTTGCTGCACCAGATCCCCACCCAAGAACTCAGTCAAGATACTGGGAGGATTCGGCGATTTCAGCAGCTTGTGATTCTGTTGAGCCAGCAGGTGCAGCAAGTCAACGCCGTTAAACTGTTGCAATCAATTCCGATCGCGCTCAAAAAAATGCAGTTCTTTCAAGCGCCCACCCAAACTATTTTGGTCAATTCCAATAATCAACGGTTGACGCTCTATCACAATCCCAAGTTTGGTAAACCCGCGATCGCCACTCCTCAATCTGACGAAGTTCTTAATGCACTGAAGCAGATTCAGGCTTTCAAGCCGCCTTCAATTCAGGCGGCGATCGACTTTGTGCGGGGGTTTCATCCCAGCCTATAGAAGCATTTCACGAACTCTCTTCACAGGTAATATCTCACGGTCGTAACCACCCGACTTCTCTTGTTGGTTCGCAGGGCTGCCTTGAGAAATAGAGTCGTCTGATTGTGTAAAACGCTCTCCCACCAGCGGCGCGGCACAAAAGCAGGAATAATAATTGTGGACAGCACTCCAGGATGTTGATCCTCAAATTCGCTAACAAAATTCAAGATGGGTGTGACGACCGATCGATAAGGCGACTCCAAAATGTGCAGCTCAATGTCGGACTCTAACTCTTGCCATCGAGTTTGCAGTTTCTCGCGGTTGGTCGAGCCAGTGTCAACGTGAACCGCAACCACTTCATCGCCAATGCTGCGAGCATAGTCTAATGCTTCGACGGTGCCGCGGTGAAGTTGACCCACCACGACGATCGCCGGATGAGTTGCGTTCGCGCCTTTGGGTCGATCCATATAGCTCCGGGGTGCCAATTCTTGAATGCTGAGGCGGCTGGCTACATACTGATAGTGCTTGCGAATGCTGCCAAAGAGCCACACCAATAGCGGAATTGCAATCACGACCACCCAGGCACCAAGCGCAAACTTTGTCAAAACTACGACCACTAGCACGATCGCGGTTGCCAAAGCTCCTAGCCCATTCATTAACGCGCTAGCTTGCCACCCGCGACTTTTGCCCTTATACCAATGAACCACCATTCCGGCTTGAGAGAGCGTAAACGACGTAAACACCCCGACTGCGTAGAGGGGAATAATTGCCGTCGTATCACCCCGAAAAACCACGATCAGCACGGCAGCACAAATACTGAGCAGCAAAATTCCATTGGAGTAGACGAGGCGATCGCCCAACAGCGCCAGTTGCCGAGGCAAAAATCCGTCTCGTGCCAAAAAGTAGCAGAGCCGCGGAAAGTCTGCATAGCTCGTGTTTGCCGCCAGCAGCAAAATCGCCGGGGTCGCAAACAAAATCAGGAAATAATAGAGGGGCGAAATTCCAAAAATTTGACGACTCAGCAGCGACAAAACCGTTTCTGACTCGCTGGGCACAAGCTGATAAATGTGAGCCAGATAAGTAATGCCCAAAAACATCGCACCTAGAATAATTCCGAGATAAAGCAACGTTTGACGCGCATTAATCCACTCTGGCGGCTTAAAGGCAAGCACTCCATCTGAGATGGCTTCGACCCCTGTTAACGCGGTGCATCCAGCAGCAAAGGCTCTCAAAATCAAAAACAAACCCAGTTGCTCAGTCACCTTATGAACGGTTTCACCCGCCGGGATCGGAGTCAACTGCCCAGTGACTTGATTAAACAGACCCACGCCAATCAGCACAAAAATGCTGACGATAAAGGCGTAAGTCGGCACCATAAAAATTCTTCCTGACTCTTTCACACCGCGCAGGTTAGCCAGCATGATCAGAAAGATTGCAAACAGACACAGCTCCACAGTGAAGGGGCGCAGAAATGGGACGGCAGACACAAAGTTATCGATCCCGGCTGAGACGCTGACCGCAACTGTGAGGATATAGTCAATCATCAACGAAGCACCTGCAATCAATCCAGGCAGCAACCCCAGATTGCCACGAGCCACAATATAAGACCCACCGCCTTTGGGGTAAGCCCGAATCGTTTGGCGATAAGACAGCGTGACAATGATCAGCAGCAATACGATCGCCAGCGAGATCGGCAGCGAAAATCCGAGAACGCCTGCACCAGAACCCGCCGCGACCAGAACGAGGAGCGTTTCTTGAGTCGCATAAGCGACCGATGAGAGGGCATCCGAAGAAAGCACTGCCAGGGCGGCAGCTTTAGTTAACCGTTCTTCGTCATGGGCACTGGTCGGTAGAGTTTTGCCTAATAAAAACTGCTTGACTTGAGAGAAGCTCATGGAGAGAAAGCACCTTCAGATTTGAAGAGATAGATTGATCAGCGTTAAACGATCGTAAGCTCATTCTTTGAGACGTTGCGATCATAAACCAGATGGAGAGGTCAGGGGCTAATTCTATGCGCGATCGTCGCAGTCATTTACTCTTCAGGTAGATTCAATCTTGTCTGGAAATAATTAAATTGAGTGAGTCCCTCTTGAAATAGCTGAAGGGTCAGGCAAAAAATGAGTTCACTGCGCGATCGATTTAATCAATTTACAGGCAAAAATCGGTTTGTCGTCTGCCGCCTTTTCATCCACCTTGCGGGCAAAGAAGTGGCTCCCTTGCTGGGTGTGCTTAACCAGGCAGCAAGGCAGGCAGTCGAGGCCGAAGGCGATATGCAGGTCTTGGGTGAAGGACTGGTCGAAATTTGTCAGAGCCTGCTGCAATATCAAACCTACTGGCAATCTGCCGCTAACGAAGGCGACGTGCTTTGGAGCGAAGGTGAAGCTGGAGACTATGTGAACGAATTGTTTACGGACTCTGCCCAACGCTATTTGAGTGCGCCCGAACTGGAAGATGCGTCTGGGCAACCTGTTGATCCGCTTTCTCTACCTGTGACTCAGAATTTGATTGTGATGATCACGATCGCCGCCGAAGGTGAGGTTCCTGACCTGGAAACCGACCTTGCGAGCATCCGCGCTTTAGAGGCAGGATTAAAGAGAGTGATCAATCTGCATTATCAAGAACGGTTACAGGCAATTCAGGTGCATTTCTCTCCAGCGCGACTCGGTGAAGAACTCGACCCTGACCAGCTTCTAGAGTTCTTTCCAGAATTGATTCCTCTATAGCAAACGGTTATTTATGACCTCTCCACTACTCACTACCTTTTTTAGGTCTATGTTTCGCCGACTCTTACTGCTTTCCATGTCTGCTGCTTTGTGCCTGACAGCGGTTGGCTGTGGCTCTTCCGGAGACTCGAAGGCTAATGGGCAGGGCAACCGTCCTGCTAACACTCGCACTGAGCAGACTCGCCTTCCTGATGGGCAATATTCGGTTCAGCAAGCAACTTACAACGACGGAGACGGCGAATACACCGTCATGCTGCTAGACACAAAACCTGGCGTTCCTTCTTCCTTTCGCACCCCAAATTTGCCGTTGGCTCAGTTGACTCCTGATGAAGTCAAAGCGGGGCAAAAAAGCTATCTCAAAACTGAAAATGGTCAATCGTCGCTCCACATTCCTGAAGACTTTAAAATTGAATATGTCCACAACGTCGCTGAAAATGTGACCAACCCTCAAACCGGGCAAGCCCAAACGCAGATCGTGCGTCAAGAGCCGAGTTTTTGGACTCCTTTTGCCGGATCAGTAGCCGGAGCGGTAGCAGGTCAGGCGATCGGAAGTCTTCTCTTCCGCCCTCAATACTATGTTCCCCCTGTCTATCAATCGGGTCGCCCGCTCTCAGGGTTTGGGGGCTATGGCAGCAGCTATAATCAGGCGGTTAACAGCTATCAGCAGCGCTATCAGGCTCCTCCTGCTGCCGTGCGAAACCGCGAAGTCTTTCGATCTACGGGGCGCATCAACACGCCGTCTTATCGCAATCCTGGAGTCAGCCGCCCCTCACTTGGGAATGGTCGTCCTACGGGTTCTGGCTACGGCTCTAGCAATTTGCGTCGCTCTACAGAGTCTACTCCTAGCCGAGTCAACCGTCCTAGCTCATTTGGTAGCGGGCGATCGCGCGTCGGTGGCAGTCGCAGACGTTAACCGCTCTTCATTCTTTATTTTCTCCCTGTGGCTGAATTAATCTCCGCAGGGTTTTTTATGGGTATGTCAGAATGGTCATCTAGTCCGACATTGAGTTCAAATCCGTGATTGAGGTAGAAGTTCATCAGCAACTCCGCGCCTTTCTGCGAGAGCAGGGCGAACCCTATTGGTCGCATCATCTGACGATGGCGCGGCTCGTTGCGCGTGCCCTGCGGATTGGTCGCAGCGCTTTGATTCAAACCGGGGCACCGTCTGGCTATCACGGGCGCTATCGCCTTAGCTATCTCGTGCCGATTTTGATGTGGAAAGGGTCGGTGATTGTCGTTGCTCCTGAATCGGTTCAGCAACGGCTGCTGATGGTCGAGATTCCGCGTCTGCGGCAGTGGATTGACACGCCTAAGCCAATTCGGACGGGCGATCGCTGGGTTAGCCCCGATTTTGAAGGAATTTTACTCACGACTCCAGAAGCCTGGTTGAGCGATCGCCTCAACAATGAAGGCAGATTTCCACCGGGCATTCCAACGATCGTGGATGGGGTCGATGACCTCGATCGCTGGGTGCGGGATCAACTGACGATCAACCTGCAAGCTTCTGACTGGAATGATTTAATGTTGGCGTGTCCTGAACACACCGATGAGATTCGGGATGCCCGAGTTCAACTGACGAAAGCGATTTTCCATCACCCGGCAAATCCCTATGAGTGTTATCTAATCGAGCAGCCCGAACAAGAGATTCTCGATGCGCTCTATCAAGTTTTGCCGTCTTCTCTCCCTGCTAATTGGGAGCATTTTTTCAGACAAGCCCAGACCGAAGGACAACTTGTTTGGGCAATCATCACTCGTCAATTAGGACAGTTTTCGCTGCATTGCGCCCCCACCGAAATTGCTTCGAGCTTGACTGATATCTGGTCGCAGCAACCCACCGTTTTAATTGGTGGTGCCCTAGATCTCGACTCAGACGCAATCACTTATCGTCAAAAAATAGGTCTAAGCAACGAGCTAACTTGTTTAAAGTTTTCGCTCGATCGTCAAGATGATCTAATTCAGCTTTACCAGCCAGAAGGCGTTCCGATGCCCAATACACCTCAATTTCAAGGGGCATTGCTGCAAGAACTGCGATCGCTGCTCAGTGCCAGCACTACGGTGCAAGGGCTATCGGTAATTTTGGTCGGAGATATGCCCCTCAAGGCTCAGGTAGGAACTGTGTTGGCATCAGAGTTTGGCTCTAGAGTGCAAGTAGAGCGCACCTGTCTCGACGACAACGGCATTTTAGTCACAGGCTGGGAGTTTTGGCGAGAGCAGCAGAATGTGTTACCCGCTCCGCATTTGTTAGCGATCGCGACGTTGCCCATTCCCTCGCTAGAAAACCCGCTGGTGGCAGGGCGGGTAGCTTATTACAAGAAACTTCGGCAAGATTGGTTTCGGCTTTATCTGTTTCCAGAAGCATTGAGTGAGTTGCAGCGAGCGATCGCTCCAGTTCGCGAGTGTCAAGGCGTTGTGGCGCTGCTTGATAGTCGGGTCATTCACCGCAGCTATGGCAATCAAGTTTTGGCTGCCCTTAGCCCTTTAGCCCGCATTAACTATCTCGATGCCAGTTTGTTTACAGAAATGGGAGGGTGCGGAAACCCTTAAAGCTTACTTTTTTGCAGTCTTGAATCGTTCTTTTGCCGCTTCAAACGATTCTCGCATCACTGCCTGAATTCGCTTGGGGTCGGGCGTATTGCCCCCTAACAAATCCCCAAAATAAACACACGCAGTTTCTCCCAATGCCCAAGTGTAAGTCGTTGCCCAAGATGCCGCAATCACGCTGCCAAAACCAGGAATAAATTTGATTAACTCACGCCCGATCGCTTGAGCTACAAATCCCCCGGCGATCGCGCTCACCAATCCTCCCGCTTGAGACGGACTGAGGACTTGTCCATAAATTTGTCCTAACAGCCCCACCATTGAAGCTTGTAGTGCCGTCAGAACGGGCATCGTCGCCAACGGTAATGGCACCGCAGCCAAAGCGCCTGCCATGATTGAGAAGGGCAAAATGTAGCGTCGTCCCGCTTCTCGGTAGAGGTTGCTGATTTGTTTTCCGGCTTCTCGATCGCTCAATAATTGCGAGATCGTCCGCGCTTCTGCTTCGGGCAGCAATTCGGCTAACGAATTAGCCAGTGCGTCTAAGCCGTAAAATATTGGGGTGAATTCATCTTCTTCTAACGTGAAGTCGAGCAAGATGGCTCGATCGAACAATCCCTCAAATCCGCGCTGCAATTCCCCAAACGCCCGATTCACATCTTCATAATTGGGTGGGTAGTCGGGATGATTGATCACATCTACCGGGTAAAGCTCATGCAGACACGTCACTGCTAACAAACAAGGGACTTCGGGATGCTGCTGTCGAACTTGACTCGCCACTTGTTTCAAAGTGTCTGTAGCAAAGTCATTAATCTTCACCGTCAAGATTAAGAGCTTCGCTTGGGTTTCTTCTTGCTTTTTGGTTGTGTTGCCTTCAATCTCTTCAACGAGTTCCCGGATCACTTCGTTGGTTTCCTGCGTCCCGTCTCCCAGACCCACGGTGTCTGTAAAGATCAGCAGCGGCAAATCATCAGTTGGATAGCTATAGCGCTGCGTGTATTGAGTATGAGGTCGAAACCCTTGCCCAATAATTTCAGTCGAAACGCCTGTTAAGCCGCGCACGATCGAACTCTTACCCGCTTGAGGCTTGCCAATCAAAAGCGCTTCAGTCGTTGGCAACTCTGCCCGAATCTTTTTAAGAATCTCAGCAATCTCAGATTCGTTAACGCTAAACCATCCGGTGACGGTCTGGGCAACTTGCTGCACTGGGATTACTTTACTCAAATTTGAGGTGACATCTCCCAGAAGATCCCGCGTTTTGTCAAACCAATTTTGAGTGGTTTCAGATTGAGGAGACTCATCAGCCTTTTGAGGCTTGCTAGAAGATTGACTTTTGTCTTCGGGTTGCTCAGTCATGATCATCTAGAAGTTCCGCAAAGAGCGACTTCTCAAACTTATCGCATTTTGCCCCTTGTTAATGGATGAGGAAACCGAACCCTCGATCAAGTTTTCCACGCACGATCAACTCTTTCTAAACCTCTTCGCGAGGTTCACCACTCGGAGAAGACCGATAAAGCGCATCTAGCTGCTCACGAGCATCTTCGACGGTCATTGAACGCATGACTAAAAGCGGCTCGTTGATCAGCTTGCCGTTGTCGTCTAACAGCTCAGGGTGAGGCACCCGTGTGCGGAAAGACGTAGGGCGAGAGGGATCATAGCTTCTCGGCGCATAGTGTCTCTGCGAGTCAGCCCCTAGCGTCAACAGGTTGCGAATCAGATTTCCGATCGCCAAAAAAGCGAG
>JAYVFW010000348.1:0-10857 GCA_043772715.1 Phormidesmis sp.
ACCAGGGTAACGGCGTTTCGGGCGGACTCGCTCCTAATACGCAAAACCGCAATCCCTATTTCATTCAAAGTGACGGCACCTATAACTTCATTTTGGATGAAAGTCAGGGACAGTTAACCGTGGGTAAGTCTTACATTTTGGTGGTGAATCCGCCAACTAACTCGACTTATGCTCAGCGTCGCATCAAGTTAACGATTACGAATGTCAATGGCAAAGCGATCACTTACACTGCTACGGCTCTGGATGGAAAACCCATTAGTACGAGTAACGGAGCTACTTCGGTTAATGGTACGCTCACCGTTGAAGATGCAGAACGAGTGGGGTTATCGCTAGCAGTCGTCAATGTTTCAGTCAATGTATGCGACGCGCAAGAAATTCAGATTACTAAATCGGGCGATCGAGCGACAGCAATTCCGGGTGATACAGTGATCTATCGGCTATCGGTTCGCAATCTCTCTAGCACACCTCTGAATAACATTACGGTGAGAGACACGTTACCGTTGGGCTTCCGCTTTTTGTCGGGTTCAGTCAGGGCTGAGTTAGCGGGGCAATTAGTGACGATCGCGACCACTCAAACCGATTCGACCATCACTTTCGCAGCGTTAGTCAATCTGCCCTCGATTAAATCTAATTCTAATCAGATTCTCAACATCGCTTATGCGGCACAAGTTACGCCCGATGCGATTCGGGGATCGGGGCAAAATATCGCGATCGCCACTGCCCGTCGCGCCGATAATTCGCAGTCGGTCAAAGACGGTCCTGCTTCGCATCGCTTGCGAATTCGGAACGGCATTCTCTCAGACTGCGGCACTCTAATCGGGCGCGTTTTTGTTGATAAAAACTTTGACGGAGAGCAGCAGCCCGGAGAGCCAGGGGTGCCCAATTCGGTGATTTTTCTCGATGATGGCAACCGCATTACCACAGACGCAAATGGGCTGTTTTCGGTCAGTGGAGTCTTAGCCGGACACCGCACCGGAGTCTTGGATCTGACCTCGATTTTAGGCTACACTCTCGCGCCCAATCTCTATGTTAAGGAGCGCAATAGTCAGTCACGACTCGTCAACATTGCACCGGGCGCGTTAGTTCGCATGAATTTTGCAGTTACGCCAACGTTTCAGGGAGTACAGCAAAAATGATTAGCTGCCACCGTTATGATCTAATTTGGCTGACGTTGTTGGCTGGTTCTCTTTGTCTCTCCACCCCAGCGTGTGCGATCGCTCCATCAATCCAAGAAATCAAGAATTTAATCAGCTCTAACCCAGAAGAAATTAACCCGAATGACAACACTAAAACTGCTGATTCAGCAACAGAATTAAACATCAAAATTCTGTCTCCTCAAGTCTATGAAACACTTGACGTACCAGCCGCTACTGTGATTTTGCAATTTGCAGAAGGCAGTCAAGTCGAGTTGCAGACAAACGGTGAAACGGTTAGTTCAAAGTTAATCGGAAGAACCGAAACCAATCACACAACGCACCTCGTCACTCAGACCTGGTATGGCGTGCCGTTAAAAGAGGGGATCAACACGCTCACGGCTCAGGCAAAAACCACATTAGGGCAGCATTTAGTCGTCTCTACGCCAATCAAAGTGCGAGGAGTTCCGAAGCAACTTGTATTGTCTGCCATTGAGTCGCGCATCCCGGCAGATGGACGATCGACCGCAACGATCTCAGGGCAACTTCTAGACGCGCAGGGCATTGTGTCAAACCGAGACGCGATCGTCACCTTCTCAACCAACGCGGGTGAATTTGTCGGCGCAGATGTCGATCGCGACCAGCCCGGATTTCAAGTGCAGGCAAGGCAAGGCAAATTTAAGGCGACGCTGAGATCGGGATTAGATGCCAAAAAGGTGCAGATTCGGGCAACAATGGCAGACCTCGAAACCTTTACTCAGATAGACTTTGAGACAAATTTGCGTTCCTCTATCGCCACAGGTGTAATCAACCTCCGCTTGGGGAAACGAGGCACCGATTTTTATGGCAAACTGCGAAACTTTTTGCCGCCCGATCGCAATTATTACACTAAGCTCGATCTGAGTGCGGCAGTGTTTGCCACCGGGCGAGTCGGCACTTGGTTATTTACGGGCGCTTATAACAGCGATCATCCGCTTAATCAAACGTGTGACGGTACGAATGCTTTGTTTAGAGCGGCGCAGCCCTGTGACAACAGCTATCCGGCTTATGGCGATAGCTCAACGTCTACCGTGATCACGCCTTCTACTGATAGCGTGTTTTTGCGGCTAGAGCGCACGTCTCCCGTTCCCAAAGCGGGCAGCGATTATGTGATGTGGGGCGACTACAACACCGAAGAGTTCGCACGACGATCGCAGCAGTTCACCGCGACAACTCGCCAACTTCACGGATTCAAGGCGAATTACAACATTGGCAAGCTGGCACTGAGTGGATTTTATGGCAACAATGTTCAGGGATTTCAACGCGACACGATCGCGCCCGATGGCACAAGTGGCTACTACTTCCTTTCTCGTCGCTTGTTGGTGGCAGGTAGCGAGAATGTCTTTGTTGAAGTTGAGGAGTTAAATCGTCCCGGCACTGTCCTCGATCGTAAATCTCTGACACGCGGAGCCGACTATGAAATTGACTACGATCGCGGCAGTCTCTTCTTTCGAGAGCCGATTTTGCGAACCGACATTGGGCAAAATGGCGAAACTTTAGTCCGTCGAATTGTGGTCACCTACCAGTTCGATTCACCCGGCTCAAACAATCAGATTTATGCAGGACGGCTGCAATATAACCTGTCGCGAGCTGACCATGAAAGCTGGATCGCCGCCACCTACGTCAAAGAAAACCTCGGCTTCCGCCACTTTGAGCTTTATGGAGCCGATGCCTTGTTTGCGATCGGCTCAACCGGAACGCTAATCGCCGAATACGCCCACTCCCAAAACAACTCAGAATCTTTGGGGTTTGTGACTGGTTCTGCCTATCGCCTAGAGCTAGAGGGTGAAATCGCCAAAGGCATTTTGGGCAGTGCTTTCTATCGTCACACCGACACCGAATTTGCCAACGATGCCACGATTAGCTTTGTGCCCGGTCAAACGCGCTATGGTACCCAAGTCACCGCCCAGGTTTCGCCCCAAACCAATCTGCGACTGCAATATGACCACGAAGATAACAAAGGCATCGCCCCGCACCTCAACACTTTTGCGGATCTGTTCACGCCTCGTCAAGAAGCCATTCCTGGAACAGCAGTCAACAACTCTCTGACCACAATCACGGCAGGTATACAGCAGCGCTTTGGGTTAGCTGATTTAACCGTGGATTGGCTACATCGCGATCGCACCGATCGCCTCAATCCCAGTCTGCTTGACAGCCGCTCTGACCAGTTGCGATCGCGTTTCACCTTGCCGATCAACAACCGCCTCACCTTTTTAGCCCAGAACGAAACAACGCTTTCGTCTCAAGTCGATGCGGTTTATAGCGATCGCACTTTACTCGGCTTGAATTGGAAAGTCATGCCCGGAATCAACGCTCAAATTGCCCAGCAGTTTTACACACGCGGGCAGCTTGCGGGGCGATCGATCACCAGCCTTAATCTCACCGGAGACTACAAACTTGGCTCCGATACCACGCTCAAAGGTCGCTATTCGATGCTCAACGGGGGCGACGGATTTAGAATGCAGGGCGCAATCGGGATCAATCAAGGCATCACGCTTTCACCCGGCTTAAAACTCGATCTCGCCTACGAGCATTTGTTTGGCAGATTGATCGGGCGCACTGCCGCCGGGACTCAGTTTGTGCAGCCCTTTGCATTTGGTCAAAGCGCGTCCGCTCTAGGGCTACAAGACGGAGACAACTACAGTGTCGGCATTACTTATAACGACAATCCTAATTTTCAGACCAGTGCAAGATTTGAACACCGCAGTTCTTCATCGGGCAAAAATACGGTGATTACGGCGGCAGCACTCGGCAAATTGTCGCCCTCGATTACCGCTCTGCTCAACTATCAGCAAGCAAACGCTGCCAATCAAGGGCTAATCGGACTCAGTGAAACCGCCACTTTGCGATTAGGCTTGGCATATCGCGACATCAACCATGATCAATTCAATGCTTTATTGCGCTACGAATATCGCAAGAATCCTTCTACTATTCCCGACACGATTTTGCTGGGCAGTGGCACCGGCTCGATCGAGCATCTCTTTAGCGCTGAAGGAATCTACGCCCCTAACTGGCGCTGGGAGTTTTATGGCAAGGTGGCGTTGCGGAGCGGCACCTCTTATCTAGCCAATGATTTAGTCGGCACCAGCACCGTAACGTTGACGCAAGCCCGCGCCACCTATCGATTAAATGCTCAATGGGATCTGGTCGGCGAAGCCCGCTGGATCAATCAACTGAATGCGGGCTACAGCGAAACCGGATTCTTAGTCGAAGCGGGCTATTATCTCACGCCCAATCTGAGACTAGCAGCCGGATATAGCTTTGGGCGAATCAACGATCGAGACTTTGACGGCTCTCGATCGGCAGGCGGATTTTACGTCGGGTTAACCGTCAAGCTCAATCAACTGTTTAACGGGTTTGGCTTGCAGAAAGTTGCATCTCCTCAGCCGCAAAAGTCCGCTATAGCAATCCCAGATCGATCGTGAGGTACAGAAACGATCGCGCCCCTTGTCACCAGCCCCAATTCAGAACTGCCCCACTTCTATGAACCGAGTCATGAGTAAAGAAACTAAATTATTCAATACTGATAATAATGAGATGCCACGATCGTTGCTGCACAAAATTCTGACGATCGCCCCTTTAAAACCACAGCATTCACTGTGGATTAATTTTTTCATTCTATTAAGCGTTTTATTTGCATTGCCAGCACGGGCAGATGTTTCAATCAACAAATCATTTAGCCCATCAATCATTAATCCTGGAGACACGTCTAAGCTGACCATTAAGCTGTTTAACTCATCGGCAGCAGTCGAACAAAAGCAGGCAACTTTTACCGATACTCCCGATCCTGGCATTCAAATTATTCCAGGCACCGAGGTCACAGACTGCGGCGGAACTTTGGCGGCGACGAGTAGTTCTATCAAACTCACAGGTGGTACGATCGCGCCCAACGGAGAATGCACCGTAACGGTTAATGTCACCTCTACCACTGCCGGAAATAACTTCAACATGCTGCCAGTTGGAGCGCTGCAAACCGTTAACGGAACCACCGGAGCCACCGAAAAAAACCTCACTCCAGCCAGCGCTACTCTTCAAGTCATTACACTCTCACTCATTTCGGGAACAAAAGGCTTCACGCCTAGCTTGGTTCCTCCTTCTGGGATTTCTAGAGCGAGAATCACGTTGAGCAATTCTAACTCGATCGCTGTTTTTGGGACATCTTTTACCGACAACTTACCGATTGGATTAAAAGTTTCAGGAACCCCTAATCCCACGATCGTCTGCTCCTCTGGGGGAAACGGGGGCGGAACGATTACTGTCCCCGCCGATAACAATTCGTTTAAAGTGAATAACTTGACCCTCCCGGCAAACGGTAACTGTGTGATCGAGATTGATGTGATTGCTCCGCCAGTCAATAACAAGTATCGCAACACGATCACTAAAGGCGCGATCACAACGGGTCGCGGAATCACCAACGATCAGGCATTTTACGACGATATTGAGGTCGATGGTCGAGTTCGGATTGCGAAGGCTTTTTCTAAAATAACCGCTAACATCGATCAGGTTGTCATTTTGACGATCACAGTTATAAATGGCACAGCGATTAGTTTGAATAACGCTGGACTGATCGATAATCTTCCAACTGGGTTGCAAATTGCCCCAACGCCGAGAAAATCAACTGACTGCACTGGCGGCACAGTCGGCGGTAACGCAGGTGACACTAGCATTACCCTCGGTGGTGGCACTATTCCAGCCGCAACTCCTACAGGCTTTGGAATTTGCACCATCAAAGTTGATGTCGTTGGTAAAACAACTGGGAGTTACACCAACACGATCGGGGCAAACACACTCACCAATACTGAAAACATCACGAACAGCAACGCAGCGAGTGACACGATCACCATTACCAGTTCTACAGGCGGTGGCGGAACAGGGAAAGACTCACTGACGATCAACAAGAGTTTTAGTCCGCCAACGATTCCAGCAGGCGGAATCTCTACCTTGACGATCACTTTAAGTAACCCGACCAGCAACGTTAACCTGACCGCGTTAGAAATCAAAGATACGTTGCCCGCCGGGATGACTGTCGCTTCAGGAAAACGGATTTTTCACACTTGCACCCTAACGGGTTCATCCTCATCAGATAATCCAGTTAATAGCAACCAGGTAAGCATTTTTAATACCGCTCTCCCGGCGGGAAGAACTTGCACGATCACAGCAGACGTAACGGTGCCGTCAGAAGGCATCTATAAAAATACGATTCCAGCTAAGCAGGTGGTCACAAAAGAAAAAGTCACGAATGATAGTGCAGCCTCTGCCAGTTTGATTGCGACTGCGGGAGTTCGGATTCAGAAATCTTTTGTCAGTCCCATGATCGCAGTCGGTGGAATTTCTCGAATGCGAATTGATATTGAGAATCCTCAAACTTACCCCATTACTCAGGCAGCGTTTTTAGACAACTTTGTGCAGGCTAAACCGACTGACAACTTCACGATCGCCAATCCGGTCAACTTGACTAATAGCTGCGGAGGAACCATTAACGGCAACTCAGGCGCGATTAAAACCGGAGATACTTCTCTGTCGTTGGTCGGAGGTATTATTCCACCTGCTTTTGACAGTGCAACTCCGGGCAAGTGTTCAATTTTGATCGATGTCACTAAGCTCAACGCTCCTCCCGCAACTAACACGATCGCGGCAAATGCCTTTACCTCCAAGGAGGGAGCGACCAACCCTCTCGTAGCGACAGCAAAATTAACGGGGGTCGCCAAGATCGGTATCACCGTCAACAAAGAGATTAAACCTGTAAGCGTCGCAGGTGGTTCTTCCGCCACGATGACGATCGACCTCGCCAACCAAGACCTTTCAGCCTCTCTCAACGACGTAAAGTTTACCGACACGATGCCGACGGGGATGACGATCGCCACTCAGCCCGACTTAACCAACACTTGTGGAGGAACGCTAACTGCCGTTCCAGGAACCAGTAGCTTATCGTTGGCAGGGGGAGCGATCGCGCCGAGTGGCACTTGCAAAATCACTTTAAGCATCACCTCCACGACTGCCGGAAACTTAACAAATGTGATCAGTGCAAACGCAGTCACCTCGCGAGAAGGCGCAAAAAATCCTCAAGAGGCAAAGGCATCCATCACATTTTTGCCTCGCCCTGGAGTCTCAAAAGCCTTCTCTCCAAGTGCAGCTACAGTCGGTGATGTGGTCAAACTCACAATTACGATCTCAAACTTCAACAACAGTTCGTCACTCAACAGTGTTGGCATCACTGACACGCTACCGACAGGATTAGTGATTGCCTCCCCCAATGGCGCAGCGACAACCTGCACTAACGGCAGTGTCACCACCTCCGCGGATAGCGTGACTCTAGCTGGAGCAACCATGCCGCCCCAAGCGTCCTGCACTGTTTCTGTGAATGTTAAAGCCATCACAGCGGGAGCACGAACTAATACGATCGCGGCCAAAGCACTGTTGGCTAGCAGCGGAGACACCAACTTAGATCCAGCAAGTGCCAGCTTTACCGCTACTCCTTCGTCAAACCCTCACCTGATTTTGGTCAAGCGGATCACGGCGATCGGCAAAACCACATCGGGGACGTTTACCGGAACTTCAGTCAATGGATTTAATGATCTAACAACAGGTGCCAACGCGGGAGACGATAACGACCCCGGTTGGTCAAGCACAGCGTATTTGAGGGGTGCTTTTGACACAAGCCAAATTCCATCGGCTGATCAACCTCAGCCCCAAGATGAGATGGAATACACGATCTACTTTCTCTCGAATGGTGCCGGAGACGCTAAAAACGTCAGCATTTGTGATTTTGTGCCCCAAAATACGGCTTATGTTGCCAATTCGCTGCAACGATCGATCGGCACCGGAATGCCCACTCCGATCTCAGATGCGGTGGGAGGCAGTGACACCGATGGCGGCTTCTATAGCGGATCTTCTTTTCCAACGACTTGCACGGGCACCAGTCCCGGAAATGGAGCCGTTGTGGTGAATGTGGGTCAGGTTGATCGCTCGATCGGCGCTGGAAATCCGGCTACTTCCTACGGGTTTATCCGCTTTCGCGCCAAGATTAACTAGCCAACGACGAAGTTCACCAGTTTCCCAGGCACGACAATTACTTTCTTAATCTCCTTGCCGTCGATGTGTCGCCGCGCCGCATCCGATTCACGGGCAGATTGCTCGATCGTCGCTTTATCTGCCTGAGCCGGGACTTGAATGGTGCCTCGCGTTTTGCCCATCACTTGGATCACGATCGTGATTTCATCTGCTACCAAAGCAGCCGGGTCAAGCATCGGAAACGCTTGCGTATGAATCGAATCGGTGTGCCCCAGCAAATGCCACAACTCTTCAGCGATGTGAGGCGCAAACGGAGCCAACAGCCGCAGTAAAGTTTGAATTCCTTCTGCGTAAACAGGAGACTCTCTAATTGCGGCATCACTGAGCGCGTTACTCAGTTTCATCATCTCTGAAACGGTTGTGTTGAACTGATAGTCCCCTTGCAAATCTTCGGTGACTTCTTTAATTGCAATATGAATCGATCGTCGCAATTCTTTCTCAGCTTTACTTAACGCTGACCCTTTGCCTGACTTCTGATCCACAAACTCTGTGACCAAACGCCAGACCCGGTTCAAAAATCGAAACTGTCCTTCCACATCTGCGTCTTCCCATTCCAGATCTTTTTCGGGCGGCGCTTTAAATAAGATGAACATCCGAGCCGTATCCGCCCCATATTTTTTAATCACATCTCCGGGTGCCACGCCGTTATATTTGGATTTCGACATTTTCTCGTAGACCACTTCTAATTTGTCGCCTGTCCCAGGATCGATCGGAGTCGTCAAATCTGCAATCTGAGTCGCGATCACATACTTTCCGGTGCATGGGTTTTTATAGGTTTTGCCCTGTACCATGCCCTGCGTTAGCAACCGTTGAAAAGGTTCGTCAACGTTGAGCAAGCCCCGATCGCGCAACACTTTTGTGAAAAATCGCGAATACAGTAAATGCAAGATCGCGTGTTCAATGCCGCCAACGTATTGATCAACAGGCATCCAATCATTGATCTTCGTGCGATCGAAGGCTGCGTGATCATTTTTAGCATCGGGATAGCGCAAAAAATACCACGACGAATCCATAAAGGTATCCATCGTATCGGTTTCTCGCTTTGCAGGGGTGCCACAGGTCGGACATGGCACATTCACCCAAGCGTCTAATTTTGCCAACGGAGAAGCCCCACGCCCCGAAAACTCGACATCTTCAGGCAACTTCACGGGCAGGTCAGCATCGGCAACCGCAACTGCGCCACAATTGGGACAATGCACGATCGGAATCGGCGCGCCCCAATAACGCTGACGTGAAATCAACCAATCTCGCAAACGATACTGAATTCGAGCGTTGCCCCAACCTACCTGTTCTGCCTTTTGAATAATCGCTTGTTTCGCCGCCAGAGAAGGCATTCCATCAAACTCAGCAGAGTTGATCAACACTCCTGGCTCTGTGTAAGCAGCCGTTAGAGGAGTCGCTACATTACCACCTTCAGGAATGATTACGGGGACGATCGCTAAATCATTCTGTTGGGCAAACACAAAATCTCGCACGTCATGAGCCGGAACGCCCATCACTGCCCCGGTTCCATACTCATACAGCACATAGTCTGCAATCCAAATCGGAATTTCTTCTCCTGTAAAGGGGTTGATCGCCTTGCCGCCTGTTGGAATTCCGCGTTTTGGCTTGTCTTCCGCAGTCCGCTCTAGCTCGGTTTGCGTCGAGACTTCTTGAATAAATGCGTCGATGGCTGCCTTGCGATCGCTCACCGTCACCCGTTGCGTCAGCGGATGTTCGGGAGCCAACACCACATAAGTCACGCCATAAACCGTATCGGGACGAGTCGTAAACACGCCAACTTTCTCATCCATCCCCACGATCGCAAACTCTAGATAAGCGCCAACTGATTTGCCAATCCAGTTAGCTTGCATCAGCTTGACCCGTTCGGGCCACCCGGTTAATTGGTCGAGATCGGTCAACAACTGTTCGGCATAATCGGTGATTTTTAAGAACCACTGACGCAGTTGTTTGCGCTCAACGATCGCCCCCGATCGCCAGGATTTTCCGTCTGCATCAACCTGCTCATTTGCTAAAACGGTTTGGTCGATCGGGTCCCAATTCACCGTGGCATCTTTCTGATATGCCAATCCTGCTTTAAAGAATTCCAGAAAGATCCATTGCGTCCAGCGATAATAATCAGGCGAACAGGTCGCAATCTCTCGATCCCAATCAAAGGAAATTCCCAATTGATTAAACTGATCTCGCATCTGAGCAATATTTTGATCAGTCCACTTAGCGGGGTGAATATTTCGCTCGATCGCCGCATTCTCGGCAGGCAACCCAAATGCATCCCAGCCCATGGGGTTCAACACGCGATAACCCTGCATTCGCTTCAGACGCGCAATCACATCCACGATCGTATAGTTCCGCACGTGCCCCATGTGAAGATCGCCAGACGGATAGGGAAACATTGCTAGCGCGTAAAACTTTTCTTTACTGCTATCTTCTGAAGTCCGGTTCAGCCCTTGCTGAGTCCACACTTGCTGCCACTTTTGTTCAATGTCGGCGGGGTTGTAACGAGACTCCACGATCGGAACTCCTAACTAAGCTTTAACAATTTAATTAAACGTCAATTCGGCGAGGTTTTTCGCTTTGTCAAGAGCGGCTTCTGCCCCCTAAATCCCCCATTCTG
>JAYVFW010000349.1:0-3673 GCA_043772715.1 Phormidesmis sp.
ACAACGCGCGGGTTTGGCGGTCATTGATCCAAAACTTGACGTAGAAGCGGGGCAGCAGATTAGGAAGTTTTGCTCGCACCACGATCGCTTCACCTGCAATCAGTTCTTCGCTCGCCAAGTTTAAATCAGGGGTTGGAACGTCTTCATCGATTGGCAACAGTAAAGGATTGGGAGCTGGAGGTGCCGATATCTGAAGCGACTTTTGAGAAACCGGGATGTCTTCGACAAGCGATTCCTCGGATTCGTCATCAACCAAAACTTCTTGATTCAGTAAATCTTCTTCTAGAGACGAGGGCAACGCTGCCATCTCAGAGGAGTCTGAAGGAACGATCGCCCCCTCAAAAGCAGCTTCAGGTAGAACTGCGCTTTCTGGCTGAGGAGCCGCCTCTCTTAATGCTTCAGATAACTCTGCGTCTGATGCGAGTGAGTTGAGACGATCGAGGAATCGACCTTGAATATTTAATGCCTGAAACGCGGATTGGACCGGAGACACTTTGGAAATTGCGCCAGAAGTTTGGGCTTCAGGTAGCGCTTTTAATTCGGGTGCGTCAGTTAATTGAGGCGGAGTTGGAGCAGTCACCGCATCAGCATTCTCAGCATTGGGAACGGCGGCTTCAGCACTGATAGATTCACTGATAGGCGCGGCAAACGATGGCAGATCTAGACCTTTTTTGCCTTCTGAAGTTGGGGCTGACTGATGGAGTTGAGGCGGAAGCACCTGATCAGACGCATATCTGAAACTGGGAGTCTCTTTGGGAGCCGAGACAAGATTTAAGAATGTCAGATTGAGGCTAAGAGGCTCAGGCGGAGGTTCGGGGTTGGCGGCAGCCTCTAATGATTGCTCTAGTTCTTCTTCGTCAGCGATCGGGCGATTAGCGATCGTCTCCAACAACTCATCGGCATCAGCCGTCAGCGTAAAAGACTGATTGGCGAGTTCGATCGCCGATTCTGAAGTCAAATCATAGAGAGTCACTTCACCTAGAATCAACTGAGTTTTAAATTCAGAAGGCAACGTCAAGCGGCAAGTGATCGGAGTCGGAATCGGTTGATTGAGAATCGACTCGCGAGTTTCTAGCAAAACTTGAGCGCTTTGGGGGTCGCGGAAGCAAATTTTGATTTCAGCTTGGGCAAGCACAACAGACGTTTCTGCCGCAGTGATCGGAGTGATCTGACCTGAAAGCGTCAAAGGCTGACCACGACGGGCAATATAGGTGTCTTGAGTGAGAACAATTTGCAGCGGCGGCAGTTGCGCCAGTCGTTGAGTTTCTTCAAGTTGCTCTGTGATTTGCATCAGTCGATCGACCGCCGATCCGGTTGCAGCGACCGCCTCAGCAGGGACTTCAGGCAGATCAGAGGTCGATGGTTCTAGGATCGGATCGGCAATCGCTTCTGTAACGTCGATCGTCGATTCGACTGGCTCGGAGGGCGTTTGCCAATCGGGTTCCCACTCTTCTTCAGCTTCGATCTCCACGACGTGAAGCTGCACAGAATAATTCCAGCGATTGCCCATCAATTCCGACATCAAATCGCCAGAGCAACTGAGTTCCCAGGTGCCAGGTTTGAGCGTCGTGTAAGGAATCACCACCACCAGCCCATCTGCATTGGTGCGATTCGATCGCTGCTGAGTGCGGCGTTTTGGCGGAACTTCGATGGTCGCTTGATGAATAATCCGAACTTCGACATTGCTATTTTTGCGGCTCGATCTAGCTACCACGCGATAGCGACCTTCTAGAATTTCCACATCAGGAGATTCGAGGGGCAACCAAGAGCGATCGCCTTCTTTTTGTAAGAGAAATTCCCAATACTCCATCTCAGGCATATTCGAGGAGCTTTCTACCCCGCATTTAGTGATTTTAGGCTGTTATTTGACATCAGTTCGACGAGTTTTTCGCTTCGTTGTCAGCGGCTTCTGCCCCCTAAATCCCCCAAAATTGGGGGACTTTGAGCCAAGATTTCCGGTTCTAAGTCCCTCAGAATGGGGGACTTAGGGGGCTTCCCAGATTCACAATCGTAGCCAATCACTTCTGTCGAACTGACGTTTATTTAACTTTCCTTATGACAGGCATTTTACCTGACTCTGCCCAAACACTGAAAAAGAGCCTGAATGTTGTCAGCAAACAGGCTCTCAAATTAGATTGAGTATCGCGGTGAAATTAGTTAAATCCGCCCCGGAAGATGCCATCGATGATCGAGAAGTTGTTCAACAGCAAGTAGGCAACAAATGCGCTGCTCGTTGCGCCAACGAAAAACCCGCCAGTAAAGTGGCTCCAGCCATCAGCAGACTGTAGAGAATCTTTAGAGGTGTGATCGTCTCCCTGAAAGGTCACAAGCCCATAAGCTGAGAGGCAAAGGGTGGCAATCAAGACAAGCGCCACACCAGAGATCAGCCCGCCCACATTGGCGACATCAGAGTCACGCAGGGGACCAAGCTTTACCCAAGGACCGATTACGAAGTAGCCGTGAGCTAACCCGATTTCTAGCCCGCGCAGCAGGGGAGATAGCCCTTTGCGATAGGCAGGCAGGTTGCCAATAAATGCGCGAGTAAAGACAGAGTCACTGATAGGGGTCGAAAGATGCCCTGTGAATGGATCGCCGCTGTAAGGTTTAATGAGCTGCTCAGTCATAGTTTAATATTTCCTAACACTTTGAAAAGTGACAGAAGAATTTGACACTCATTTTAAGCAGACAGGGGGACGCATTCTTGAAAACGAGTCATGAGCGTTAGAAAAATTCACCAATCTTTGCTAGCTTTCATCTCTCAAGTGAGAGATTTTAGTGCGAAGGTCAGCGATCGTCTCTAAAAAAGCAGCCTGCTCGATCGCAGTTTGTTCGCCACTTTTCAGCCACTTTAGCTGTACGGTTTTGGTTTCTGCTTCACTATCGCCCAAAATTAGACAGGCGACAGCACCACTGCGATCGGCCCGCTTAAACTGTTTACCAAAGGCACTGCCGCTTAAATCGAGTTCGACTGTGAAGCCCGATCGCCGCAGTGATTGCGCCAATATGAGCGCCTGAGACTCTGCTTTCTCACCTCTAGACACGATATAAAAGTCCACAATAGAAGAATTTGCAGGCTGAATTTGTTGCAGGAGCAAAATCAAGCGCTCTAGCCCCATCGCCCAGCCGATCGCTGGGGTTTCAGGTCCGCCAAGTTCTGAAACGAGTCCGTCATAGCGACCCCCCGCGCAAACCGTTGCCTGTGCGCCCAAGTCATCAGACTGAATCTCAAAGACGGTGTGGGTGTAGTAGTCTAAGCCACGAACGAGACGAGAATTGATGTTGCAGGCGATACCCAAATCGCTTAATAGCTGTTGAACGCGATCGAACCGTCGCTGAGAATCGGAACTGAGATAATCTAAAATACTCGGTGCCTGATCCAAAATGGTTTGAGTGCGGGGATCTTTGCTGTCAAGAATTCGCAGAGGATTGCGAACCAGGCGATCTTGAGAGTCAGCGTCTAATTCTTCTTTAAAGGGAGTCAGATAATTGACCAACGCTTCTCGATAGGTTTGGCGATCGTGCCCATCTCCGATCGAGTTGAGATCCAGCCGCAAATCTTTTAAGCCCAGCGTTTGCAGAATCTCGGTAGCAAGCGCGATCGCTTCGGCATCTGCCCGCACGTCTGCGCTACCCAACACCTCAACGCCCAATTGATGAAACTGTCGCTGCCGAC
>JAYVFW010000350.1:0-3664 GCA_043772715.1 Phormidesmis sp.
GCACCAGACCAGGCAAAACCGTTTGACCCTTATCAGATGGTCGGTGAATGGGTTGCGCTACGTCATGAAGTCAAACAGCAGAACAGATTGTTACAAACCGCGCACACGTCTTTGCAACAGTCGCTGGAAATTGAACGATTGCAAAATACACAGCTTCAGCAACGCTTAGAAGAACTTTCAACCACAAAATCAGAAGATCAGTCTTATCACTTAGAGCAAAAGAATTTGCTTCAAGATTTATTAAAAATAATGGATGCGCTCGATCAGGCTTGTGAATACTGGCGATCGCAGATCTTAGAATCCTCTGCAACGTCTACTGAATCACCAAGCTTTTGGAAAAAAATCTTTCCCAAGCAAAAGACTGACTCCACCGCTCTAAACGAAATTTTAATCAGCAATCAACAGGGAATAGAAGTGATTCGGCGATCGCTTCTCGATCTACTCAGGCAAAAACAAGTTATCCCGATCTTGACCGTTGGGAAACCATTTGATCCAACTTATATGTATGCGATCGGACGACAAGAAAGCCATTCAACTGCCGAAAATACCGTCATTCAAGAAGTCGTTCGGGGCTACTTGTGGCAAGATCAGGTGTTGAGAGAAGCGCAAGTGATCGTGGCAGCAAAGTAAGCAATTTATAAAGGTGCAGTAACACTATGAGCAGAACCGTTGGCATTGACTTAGGAACCACAAATTCTGAAGTGGCGATCGTTGAAAATGGACAAGCACGAGTCTTACCCGGAACAGATGGCGATTTAATGCTGCCTTCGTGTGTTGGGTTTAGCGATAGCGGCAAGCTGTTGGTCGGGCGGGAAGCACTCAGGCAGTATGCGGCGGCTCCCGATCGCACCGTTAAATCGATCAAACGCTGGATGGGCACTGACCACAAAACCACGCTGCCCATTGGAACTGGCGAAACTCGTGATTATTTGCCCCACGAAATTTCTGCCATCATTCTCCGCGCCCTCAAACAACGGGCAGAAACTGCTTTAGGGGAAGCCGTGACTCAAGCAGTGATCACGGTTCCCGCCTATTTCACCGATGCTCAACGACAGGCAACCAAACTTGCCGGAGAAATTGCCGGATTAGAAGTGCTGCAAATTATCAACGAACCGACCGCAGCCGCTTTAGCTTATGACGTGCGATCGGAAGAAACCGAACAAGTTTTAGTCTACGACTTGGGCGGCGGCACGTTTGATGTATCGGTAGTCGAAATTACAGGCGATGTGACAGAAGTGCTGGCAAGTCACGGCAACAATCGCTTGGGCGGCGATGACTTCGATCGGTTGCTGCAACTTCACCTCGCCGATCGATTCCGCCAAACCCACAGCGTTGATGTTCCGACTGATGCGGTTACCCAAGCTCGCCTACTTCGCGCCGCCGAACAAGTGAAAGTTGACCTCAGTTCCCATGCGTTTGCAACCGTTAGAGAAGCGTTTTTGAGCAGTAAAGGCAAGACTGCTCTACACCTGGAAACCGAGATTGCCCGCACCGATTTTGAAGCGCTGATTCGTCCTTTGCTTGATGAAACATTGGAGGCGATCGATCGCGCCCTCTCGGATGCCAAACTCGACGCTGAAGACCTCGATCGGATCATTCTCGTCGGTGGCTCAACGCGCATTCCGCTGGTGCAGCAAATGATCGAAGAACACCTCGAACAAGCGCCCACCGATGGCGTTCAGCCAGATTTGTGCGTCGCGTTGGGTGCAGCGATTCAAGCCGGGGTGAGAGTGGGAGAAGATGTCGGTGCAATTTTGGTTGATGTCAGCCCACACTCATTAGGCGTTGCTGCCGCAATCACTACCCCAATGGGCATGATGCCGGGATTCTTTAGCGTGATTATTCCGCGCAATAGTGTCATTCCGGTTTCCCGTTCTCAAGTTTACTCAACGGCTGCCGATCGCCAAACTTCGGTTGAAATTGAAGTGTTTCAGGGAGAAAACACGATCGCTGAAGAAAACGTTCCCCTCGGTGCTTTCATGGTGGAAGGACTGCCGCCTCAGCCTGCCGGAAGTCTGCAAGTTGAGGTGCATTTTGACTTTGACATCAACGGCATTCTCACCGTCACGGCAACTGAAAAAGGCAAAGGTCAGCAAGGCAGTTTAGTCGTGAACAATGCTGCGGTTCATCGGCTTTCTAGTCACGAACTAAACCAGGCAAGAGAAGACCTAGAAGCGCTATTTGAAAGTGATGAAACGATCTCAATCCAAGCGCGAGAGGTCATAGATTCCGACCCGATCGATCCTGATTTAGCAGATCTGCTCGATCGCGCCCAACAAGCGTTAGAAACGCTAGACGAAGAACAATCTGAAGAATTACAAACGCTAATTGGACAACTTCAAACTGCAATTGTTAACGATTACGACATCGCCGTCTCAAAACTTCAGGAAGAGCTAGAAGAATTTCTTTACTACGTCAGCACTAACACAGATTCATAGCCGATGAAATGCCCCGTGTGTCATGCGAGTTATCGTCCTCCTGCGGATCTCTGTCGCCGTTGTGGGGCTGATCTTTCTTCCCTAATTCAGGTTCGAGATCAAGCAGTTTGGCATCATCGACAAGCGATTCAACAGCTCGAAGCTGGACAATATGCAGCGGCGATCGCTCAAAACGACCAAGCGATCGCGCTCCACCACCAGCAAGCCGAATTTCATGCGTTAGCCGGACAACTGTGGGCGCTGCAAGGCGTATTTGATCGCGCAACCGCCTGTTGGCAAACGGCTCAAGCTCTTGACCCTCAGAGTCTAACTACCGGAGCCTGCTTAGACATCTTCATGCAACTCCGCAATTCTGATTAAGTTTGCCCAGTTGGGCTTTGGAACCTCGACGAACTTAAAATGAAAGGAGAACGATCGGGTTGACTGACAAAACCCAAAATGCCCTCTTCCTCGGTTCAAAATGACTCAGCCTGAAGCCCTCAAAACTCTGCTCAACTCGGTTGCTCTAGGAGACATTAGCCCAGAAGACGCGATCGCCAAACTCAAGCATCTCTCTTATGAGCGTGTCGGAGACTTTGCCCACATCGATCACCATCGTGCCCTGCGGACAGGCTTTCCTGAAGTGATTTGGGGCCCAGGAAAAACGCCCCAGCAGATTGCCCAAATTATGGAAGCGATGCGAAACCGCACCTCGGTGATTATGGCAACCCGCATCGAACCAGACGTTTACGACGCGATTAAGGCGATCGTGCCCGATGTTCACTACTACACCACGGCCCGAATCTGTGCTATAAAATCACCCCAATCTCCAGACCACAAATCCCAAATCTCAGGAACGATCGGCATCCTCTCAGCCGGAACCGCCGACCTCCCAGTTGCCGAAGAAGCCGCCATCACCGCCGAGCTTTGTGGCTTTAGTGTGCAGCGACTGTGGGATGTCGGAGTCGCCGGAATTCATCGATTGTTAAATAACCTGCACGTCTTAAGTGATGCCGACGTGCTGATTGTGGTCGCAGGCATGGAAGGCGCGTTGCCCAGCGTGGTGGGAGGGTTGGCAGATTGCCCGATCGTTGCCGTGCCTACCAGTGTCGGCTATGGCGCTAGCTTTAATGGACTCGCCCCCTTATTGACAATGCTCAACTCCTGTGCAGCAGGCATCGGCGTGGTCAATATCGACAATGGATTTGGAGCCGCAATTTTAGCAGGACAAATTCTGAGAGCAGCGG
>JAYVFW010000351.1:0-3659 GCA_043772715.1 Phormidesmis sp.
TTAGACTTGGAGCCAACGTTGATTCAATCCCATCCCAACTACCAAGACCTATGCAACTACGGCGTTATCGCCGCTTGAATTTGTCCGGAGTATTGTTAAAAGCCTCAGCCGTTATGATCGCATCATCAAATCTATTGGACGGATCAGATTTTGAAATGAGCGATATCCTGGTAGACAGTATCAGCAGATCTACACGGTGAGGAGGGTTTATGAATAAGGTTTTGTGGATAACGAGTCTCGGAATCACAACTTTGGTTTTAGCGAGTTGTGGAAATAATCGAGTTGCCAATAACCCACCTTCACCCGCCCAGCCTGTCGCTCAGGCTCCCGTCTCTCCAGCTTTTGAAAAGCCGATCGCTCCAGCAGCAAGCGCCTTCTTACCAACAATTCCCGTTAAGGGAATGATTCAGACCACAAACTCCAAGGCTCGGCTGTCGCAAATTTCTACGACGGGTCGGCGCGATCCGTTTTCGGCGCTTCTTCCTGCCTCAATTCAGCTTCCTCCACAGAAAACGGCTCAGTCTCCCGTCAATCCAACGCAAGTTTCTGCAAAGCAGGGGGTGAAAAAGCTTCCGGTGCAGGTGGTTCCTCAAACCATTGCCTATGCGCCTAAGCTGCCGTCTTTAAGTCCGATCGCTGCGCTGCCACCTTTGCCGATCGGTCAGACTCCGATGACGATCGCGCCCATCTCCCGCACTAGCCTCGCCGATGCCGTGCAGATTACTGGCGTGGTGCAGATTGGCGGCAAAGCAGTTGCGATCATTCAATCGCCTCAAGAGGGAACGGCTCGCTATGTTAAGCCTGGTGACTATATTGCCAATGGCAGTGTCTTGCTGAAACGGATTATCATAAGCAAGAATGGCGAACCGACGATCGTGCTTCAACAAAACGGCGTTGAAGTTATGAAGTCTGTCGGCGGCACTGGGTCGATCGCGAGTGCTCGATAGCGGTAGACCCTTCCTAAATCTAGGAGATGGTTGGCATGACAGAACCTGCACAGCGTTTTGATAGTAAGTTGACGGTGCGATCGACGGTTGATCGGCGTACCCTTAGCCTTCACGAGACTTACATCTGTCCGATTTGTCGTCATGGGCAAATTGCTGAGTTGACGCTGATGGATGCGTTTGCCTGCAATTTCTGTCGCCATATTTTTACGGCTAACCTGCGAGAGCAATCGATCCACGTCGAAGATAGCTCTCAGCCGATGACGTGGCGCTGGAATGGGCGCAATTGGCAAGCGGCTAATCAGCTAGATGTCGATCTGACGCTGGTGATTTGGATAGTGGGCGCAATTCTGGTGGTGTTGCCTCCGGCGCTGATCTTTTTATCGTCTCGGCTCGTGCCGCCGCTTGAGGGCAGCACTTTAGATTGGTTGCCCAATGTGTGGGTGGGGCTGACTTTTTTAACTCACTTTTCGTTTGTGGCGTGGCTGATGATTGAGCATTATCAACTGCCGATTTATGTGTCTTCCAAGGTTCGCATTCGGCAGTGGTTAGACCATCGGTGATTGGGCAGAAAACATGAAATGGCTGTAGGGGCAATCCCCTACTCGGCGATGATGGCACTGCGATCGAGCAACACCAAATTCCGCAGTTGGTCAGTGTCTAATTCAGTGAGCCAATTCTCACCCGCGCCGATCACTTGTTCTGCCAGCGCTTTTTTACTTTCAATCATTTCGTGAATGCGCTCTTCTAACGTGCCTGTGCAGACAAATTTGTGGACTTGCACATTGCGAGTTTGCCCGATCCGAAACACGCGATCGGTGGCTTGATTTTCGACTGCCGGATTCCACCAGCGATCGAAGTGAAACACATGATTGGCGCGGGTTAAATTCAATCCGACGCCGCCTGCTTTGAGCGACAAGATAAAAACGCGCGGGCCTTGCGGATCTTGCTGGAAGCGATCGATCATTTCTTCGCGCTGCTTTTTAGAAGTGCCGCCATACAGAAATAGAGTTTCGCGTCCGAGTCGCTGTTCTAGATGCGCTTTTAGCAGCTTTCCCCATTCGGCAAACTGCGTGAAAATCAGTGCCCGATCGCCCTCGGCAACGGCTTCTTCAAGCATCTCTTCTGAGCGCTGAAGTTTGCCCGATCGACTTTCAAAGGTGGAATGATCGGGTTCTGGATGCTTTAACAGCGTCGGATGATTGCAAAGTTGTTTCAGTTTGGTCAACAGTGCCAAAATAATGCCGCGACGCTGGATGCCTTCTGCGGCATCAATGTCCGCTAGAGATTTGTCTACGATTTGCTGATAGAGCGCGGCTTGTTCGGCAGACAGTCCACAAAAGACGGTCATTTCTTGTTTTTCGGGCAAATCTTGAATGATCTCACGATCGCTCTTCAGTCGCCGCAAAATGAACGGTTGCGCCAGCGATCGCAAGGTTTGCAGCGAAGTTGTGTCGCCATAGCGCTCGATCGGAATTGCAAAGCGACGCTGAAAGAAATTGCGCGGCCCCAAATAGCCTGGATTCAGAAAATCTAAAATCGACCAGAGTTCCGACAACCGATTCTCGACGGGCGTTCCGGTCAAGGCGATGCGAAACTGCGCTTCAAGTTGCCGCACTGCCTGAGATTGTTTTGCGTCTGGGTTCTTGATGTTTTGCGCCTCATCTAAAACGACTCCTTGCCACGAAACCGCAGTCAACGTTTTGATATCTCGCTGAACCAGCGCGTAGCTAGTCACCACCAGATTGCAATCGCGCACCGCTTTCACAAAAGCTGTCCCTTGAGAACGTTTATCGCCGTGATGCACCAAAACTTTGAGGACGGGCGCAAACTTTTTAACTTCGCGCTCCCAGTTGCCCAAAACAGAAGTAGGACAGACCAGAAGGAATGGATGTTCTAAGGTTCCCTGCTGGCGCAAGTGCAGCATAAAGGCGATGAACTGTACGGTTTTTCCCAGTCCCATATCGTCGGCGAGGCAAGCGCCTAAGCTCCACCGCTCTAAAAATGCTAACCAGGCAACGCCACGAGACTGATAAGGTCTAAGTTCACCGTGAAAGTCTGCGGGAGTCTCGATTTCTTCTAGCGATTGATTTCCGGTGAGCGTCGTCACCAATTCTTGCAGGGCACCTGATGCTTCAAAACTGACCACCGGGAGCTTTTCGATCGTTTGAGTATCACCCGTGCTAATCCGCAGCGCATCTTCGAGAGACAGCGTAGTTTGATCTTTGCGAGCCGCAAAAAATGTTTGGGCAGCTTTGATATCTTGCGATCGTAGCTCCACCCATTCGCCGTTGATCTCCACTAATGGCGCATTCATTGCCACCAAGCGATCGAACTCTGCCTTGGGAATGCTGTGCCCACCGATCGCCAATTCCCATTGAAAGTTGAGCAGACTTTGCAGCCCTAATTGCCCTTTTTTTTGCTTAGTCGGGGTTGAAGCTCGAATCTTCAGCCCTAATCGATTTGCCCAGCCGCCCCGGTTTGCCAAACTGGGCGGCAAAATCACGCCCAAACCGCTATCCTGCAACCGCCATGAGCCATTCATGATCAAGTCATAGGCTTGCATCGGGTTTAACTGGCAAGACTGCGGACGGGCTTCTTGCAAACTTGGTTCGATCAGATTGTATAGACGAGAAGCGAGTCCCAACCCCATGAGTAGGGTTTCTTGAGGATGCTCGATCGTGCGTCCTTGATAAACTAAGCGATCGACTGGAT
>JAYVFW010000352.1:0-10749 GCA_043772715.1 Phormidesmis sp.
CCGCTTTGCACCTAGTTAATCCTGAGCATTTACGCAACTGGTTCGCAGACTGTTGTTACTGTACTTCATAAGCCTGAAATGCGCTGTATAGGTATCTGAAGGAACTAGGGCACGATGCTATTCAGCAAGGATCTGTTATAAGTGGACTCAGTTATTTGCCTGCGCTCCTTCAAAAGAATAGTTTTCCTGCATTTTTCGATTTTGATTCTGATAATAAAACCTTTTATTTATTAGATAAATACATGAAGTTCGTCTTCAAATGGATTCCTGAGTTAGTCGATAACCTTTTTATTGAGGAAGAGCAAGATGGACAGCAGCTTGACTTAAGTCTAGAAGCACAAGACTAACTTGTGAATCTGGTTGCCTACTCTGTCGCAAGCTAACAACGCTCATGCACATCGACCGTCGGAAGTTGATCGGTTGTGACGTAGAGCTTGTCTACAGCGTGTGAACTTGGTTGTTAGCTCCCTCGCTTTATTGAGAATGTAGTCTAAATGAGTTGTTAACCTTTCAATCCTTTGGTAAGAACGATCGGAAGAATCAATTTTCCTCTTCTTATTGCAAAGCAGTAGAGGAAAATCTAATGCCAGTCAGGGATGTAGGCTTTCTTTTGGAAACACACACTTCACTTAATTTGCAGTCGCGCTCCGTTCAGTCAAACCCAGACTCTCTTAGCAGAAACCTTTAAGCAAAACTCAGAACTGGGGACGGTTCACCCCTTACCTAATTCTTTAGAGGTGACCCAAGTAGTGCTGCAAGACCTGCATCAAGCAAGCCAAGTTACAGTGCCAGGAGCCGCTTCTGGAGATACCTATACGCTTAATGTGAATGCGTGGGCGACGTTTCGATTCAGTTATCAAGCGGTGTGAAGCAGTGTTGAAAAAGATTCTTTTGAGGGCGATGATCCTAGTTTTGCTGGGTCTAGGATGTCTTCCTACAGCCCTCGCAGATGGATTAGTTTATGAAACGCGATCGTTCCACAACCCAGATGGCATCGGCAAGGTCTACATGGGGCGAGAAATTGCTCAGGTCATGGGGTATGAAGGGGCAGGATGGCTAGAGCGCGATCGGCGAGATGGCGAAGAGCAACCGCAAAAAGTGATTGCAGGACTCGATCTTAAATCAACCGATATCGTGGCTGACATCGGTGCTGGAACAGGCTACTTCAGCTTTCGGATTGCGCCTCGCGTGCCCAAGGGCAAAGTGCTGGCAGTCGATGTGCAACCCGAAATGGTTGAAATTTTGACGACGCTGAAAACCAAAAAGCACTTCTCAAATGTGCAGCCTGTTTTAGGCAGTGTCACCGATGTGAATCTAGCGGCTGAAAGTGTTGATGTGGCGCTGATGGTCGATGCCTATCATGAGTTTGAGTATCCCAAAGAGGTGATGACCTCGATCGTCAAAGCCTTAAAACCTGGCGGCAGAGTTGTCTTAATCGAATATCGGGGTGAAAATCCTTTAATTCTGATTAAGGGACTTCACAAAATGACCCAAAATCAGGTGCAAAAAGAAATGGCAGCCGTCGGACTGACTTATCTCGAAACGAGAAATAGTCTGCCGCAACAGCATTTGATGATTTTTGAGAAGCAAAGTTAAACCAGTTTGATTTGTGAATGCGACAGATCGCATGAGGGCACGGCAGTGCCATGCCCGTACAAAAAGCGTAGGGGCATGGTATGCCGTGCCCCGTCGGATTGAACAATCAGTCGCAATTGCTCCGAAATTGGTATTAGCACAAAAAAACCTGTGAAAACTCGATCGAGCATTTCTACAGGCTTTTTTGCGTCACTTATCAGTCTTAGCGACCAATGCCCACATAGCGAAACCCAGCTTCTTCGATCAGGGCTTGATTCAAAAAGTTGCGACCGTCAATCAAGATCGGGGTGTGCATTAGCTGCGCCATCTTGATGTAATCCAGAGTCTGGAACTGCTGCCACTCGGTCACCAACACTAGCGCATCACAATGATCAGCGAGTCGTTCGGCATCGGTTTCGACCATCACATCCGACAGACCGTGACGCATCCCAGTCTGCGAAATAATTGGGTCATAGGCTTTCACCTTGGCACCCAGGCGAGTCAAATTCTCAATCAGAGACAGGGCAGGCGCATCTCGCAGATCATCGGTATCAGGCTTAAAGGTCAATCCCAACAGACCCACCGTTTTGCCCTTCAAGATTTTGAGAACCTGCTGAAGCTTTTCAACCACAATCAGCTTTTGACGCTGGTTGACACTCACCGCCGCTTTCAGAAGTTGCGCTTCAAACCCATAGTCGTCAGCCGTGTGGATCAGTGCTGACACGTCTTTCGGGAAGCAAGACCCGCCCCAGCCCAGACCCGCTTGCAGAAACTTGCTGCCGATGCGAGAGTCTAACCCAATGCCCTTTGCCACCTGAGTCACATCTGCACCCACGCGATCGCAGATATTGGCCACTTCGTTGATAAAGCTGATCTTAGTCGCGAGAAACGCATTAGCGGCGTACTTAATCATCTCCGCCGAACTCAGGTCTGTTGCCACCACTGGCACGGGAGGCTGAGTTTTATCTTCAGCAAATTGCCGCTCAATGATTGGGCTATAAAGCTCTTGCATCAGCGCGGTTGCACGAGCGCTATTGCCGCCTAAGACAATGCGATCGGGGTTAAACGTGTCATGAACTGCCGAACCTTCTCGCAAAAATTCTGGGTTGCTAATGACATCAAAATCGTGTTCTTCGTTCACTGACCGAGACATCGCGGGAATGCCCATGCCTGCCAGCACAGGTTCAGCCGCGGCTCCTTGACGTTCTGCAACGCCATCAAGTACGAGCATTCTCACCCAGTCGCCCGATCCGATCGGCACCGTTGATTTGTTGACAATTACTTTATAGCCGCCGTTTAAGTGAGAGCCAATGCCGCGGGCGACTGCTTCCACATAGCGGGTGTCGCTTTCTCCAGTCGGTAAGGCAGGCGTGCCCACGGCGATGAACAGAACTTGCCCATGCTTGACCCCGGCTGCCAAGTCAGTTGTAAACTCCAATCGTTGAGATTGAATTGCCCCCTGCATAATCTCCGAAAGCCCCGGTTCAAAAATCGGAGACTGTCCCGACTGCATCAGCTTCACCTTAGCTTCATTATTGTCTACACAGATCACTTGGTGCCCAACGTGAGCTAAACAAGCCCCCGTCACTAAACCCACATATCCCGTACCAATCACACAAACGCGCATAGAAGCTCCTCGAAACAAGGGACAAGAAAACAGCGAACATAATATTTGACAAACTTTGCACCTTAGCGTTCCCTCAGCGACGAGCGAGGCAACTGAGAGAACCCAAAATTTAGTGGATAGCGACAGACTCAGGCTCGATCGCAACTTGAGAACCGATGCGACTCTGAAAATCTGCGATCGTGCGCTCTAAGCCATCATTTAGCGGGATAGTTGGTTGCCAATCGAGATGAGTCTTAGCGCGGGTGATATCAGGCTTACGACGACGGGGATCGTCTTGGGGGAGCGGCTCAAATTTAACATCTGCTGAGGGATTGACCATCGTTTGAATGGTTTGAGCGAGTTGCAGAATAGTATATTCATCAGGGTTGCCCAGATTTACGGGTCCGATGAAGTTACCATTCATCAGGCGCATTAATCCCTCTACCAAGTCAGAGACATAGCAGAAACTGCGGGTTTGTGACCCGTCACCATAAACCGTCAATGGCTTGTTGCGAAGCGCCTGAACGATCAGATTGCTGACCACGCGACCGTCGTTTTCTAACATCCGAGGTCCGTAGGTATTAAAAATTCTGGCAACTCGAATGTCTACATCATTTTGACGGTGATAGTCGAATGCCAAAGTTTCTGCAACTCGCTTGCCTTCGTCATAGCAGCTACGAATTCCGATCGGGTTCACACTCCCGCGATATTCTTCTGACTGCGGATGCACTTCTGGGTCGCCATAAACTTCTGAGGTCGAAGCCAGCAAAAATCGGGCGTTGACTCGTTTTGCCAAGCCCAACATATTCAGCGTTCCAATCACATTGGTTTTAATCGTTTTGACTGGGTTGAACTGATAGTGAACCGGGGATGCAGGGCAAGCTAAGTGATAAATTTGATCGACTTCTAACCGAATCGGCTCTGTAATATCGTGACGGATTAACTCAAAATAAGGGTTGTCGAACCATTGCGGAAGATTCCGCTTGTGCCCGGTATAAAAGTTATCTAAGCAAACTACCTCATGCCCTTCAGTCATGAGTCGATCGATCAGATGGGAACCAATAAAGCCAGCACCACCAGTGACAAGAATTCGCATAGTTTCAGTAAGCTATTGAAGTGCAAACGGGCAAAACGGGTCGAGATCACCCTTTATTAGGGCTGAGGTAGATGATTGTTCTATTCCATGCCGAAAGTGTACCCAGAAGCGATCGTGCCAATACACAAAACTTAGACTGGGCATGACAACTTAGATCCCTCTATAGCCCGACTGAGGAAGTATTGACATTTCCAGTAGAACCTTAACAAAAAGCTCGGTTGAAACGTAACCCTAACTAGAAGACTTCATTGAATCTTAAAGCTGGAACTCTGGCGGGATGTGAAACCGTGCAATGGGTTTCACCAAAGAAGACGATTCCTTGCTCTCTTGTTGACGTTTGATCACGCTTTGCAAATTAGAGCGTATCGGTGACTTGCCATATCAGTGGGCACGGCAGTGCCATGCCCCTACCATGCGACAATTTTTGGTTATTCTTGGGTGATTCGCAACACTGCCATGAATGCTTCTTGAGGAACGTCTACAGTTCCGATCGCCTTCATGCGTTTCTTGCCCTTTGCCTGCTTTTGTAGCAGCTTCTTCTTGCGAGAAATGTCACCGCCGTAACACTTCGCAAGCACATCTTTGCGGATGGCAGGAATGTGTTCGCTGGCAATGACTTTGCTGCCGATCGTGGCTTGAATCGGAATTTTAAACTGGTGACGAGGAATTAATTCTTTGAGCTTTTCGGTTAACGCACGTCCAACGGCGTAGGCTTTATCGCGATGCACGATCGTCGCTAGCGGATCGACGGGATCGCCGTTGATCATGATGTCTAGCTTCACTAGAAAGTTTTCTCGATAGCCAATGAGCTGATATTCCATGCTGGCATAGCCGCGCGATCGCGACTTCATTTGATCAAAAAAGTCGGTCACTACTTCTGCTAGGGGCACTTCATAAATCAGTGTGGTGCGTCCTGGAGTCATATACTTCATGTCTTTGAAGATGCCGCGCCGAGTTTGGCACAACTCCATCAGCACCCCGACATAGGTTTCTGGCGTAATGATGTCTAACTGAACATAGGGTTCTTCGATTTTTTCGCGATGCTGCGGGTCAGGCAACTTGCTGGGGTTGTCAATATAAACCACCTCGCCTTTGAGCGTCGTCACCTGATAAACCACTGAGGGAGCCGTGATAATTAAGTTCAGGTTATATTCTCGCTCTAGCCGCTCTTGCACAATCTCCATGTGCAGCAAGCCCAAAAAGCCACACCGGAAGCCAAAGCCCATCGCGCTTGAGGTTTCTGGCTCATAGTTAAGAGCGGCATCATTGAGTTTGAGTCTTTCTAGCGCCTCGCGCAGTTCGGGAAACTGATCGGCATCGATCGGAAACATTCCACAAAAGACCATTGGCTTGGCTTCTACATAGCCAGGAAGCGCCTCGGAAGCGGGTTTGTTAGCTAGGGTGATCGTGTCACCGACCCTGGCATCTTCGACCGCTTTAATCGAAGCCGCCAGATAGCCCACTTCACCTGCATGAAGGTCGTTGACTTTGACCTGAGTCGGCGATAAAACGCCCAACTCATCAATGACAAATTCTTTGCCAGATGCCATTAGGCGCACTTTGTCGCCCTGTTTTAACCGACCATCCATCAAGCGAAAGTAAACAATTACGCCTCGATAAGCATCGTAGTAGCTGTCAAAAATCAACGCCCGTAAAGGTTGTTCAACAGTGTCGGCAGGCGGCGGCACGAGACGCACGATCTCCTCCAAAATTTCGGGAACGCCACGCCCTTCTTTTGCCGATGCCAAAATTGCGCTACTGCAATCGAGTCCGACGATTTCTTCAATCTCTTGTTTGACGCGATCGGGTTCTGCTCCCGGCAGATCAATCTTGTTGAGAACTGGAATAATCTCCAGATTGTTTTCTAAGGCTAGATACACATTCGCCAGAGTTTGGGCTTCAACCCCTTGGGAGGCATCGACGACGAGCAGCGCCCCTTCACAGGCTGCCAGCGATCGTGACACTTCATAGGAGAAGTCTACGTGACCCGGTGTGTCGATCAGGTTCAGCACATATTTTTGCCCATCTTTGGCGATGTAGTCCATTCGCGCAGCTTGCAGTTTAATCGTGATGCCGCGCTCACGCTCTAGATCCATATTGTCGAGGAACTGTTCTTTCATCTCCCGCGCATCGACGGTGCCCGTTGCCTGTAAAAGACGGTCTGCCAGCGTTGATTTGCCGTGGTCGATGTGGGCAATGATCGAGAAGTTGCGGATGCGGCTGACGGGAACGTCGGTCATAAACTCCAGGGTAAAAGGGTGAAATGAAGAATAATTACAGTGGGCACGGTGGTTTTAGACCATCCAAGAAGCTGCACTTGATCGGGAATGTTTAGATATTTTAATCCTTTCTCAGTTTATTGCATGATTCGCGATCGTGGGCAACCCGTCACTCACACTGCTTTGACCTCATGGATACCCACCTTGATCACGTAAAGTTTTGCCCAGATTTCCAGAATTTCGACCAGTCGGTTAAACTATCACTTAGGTTTGGGACACACAAGACGGGATCTACGGTTTTTACTGATGAACGACCCAGCAACGCACTCTCACCCATCTATTGATAAAGTGGAGCTATCGATTCACATCGACTCAGAGCTACTTGAGCAGCTCAAGCACTTGACCAACGACCCCAGCAAAGTAGTCGAAGTGGCAATTAGACAGTGGTTACGCAGCGAGACTCATCGAGACGAAGAGACTTCCCGGAGCTTTCAACGAAATCCTCCAGTGCCGCCTAGGGGCGAGTGGAATGACTAGTTAGGGGGGCACTTTTGAGACTGACACTGATTCTAAACTAGATGGTTTCCTCTGTGACTTTTTCAAGCTTGCGATCGGACAACTCCCACTTAAACCCTGAGATTTCGACTGATCTAGAGCGCGTTGCCGAGTTGGTGATGATTCAAGATGCAGTCGGGAACGTGCTGTCCTTTTATTGGCAAGACGCAAGTCACACGCGACAGCCTGGTCAAGCAGTGGAGAATATAGAAGAATTTGCACCTGTGGCGATCGTGCCTTATTTAGAACGACTCAAGCGAGTATTAGACCGCCAAACGCCAGAGCAATTCCGCTGTCTGTGTCGCTTTCGTCAAGAGACGGGGCTATTTGAGTTGCTGATTAGCCCGATTTTGCTGCCTGAGGGGAACGCCTCAATGGTGATTGTGACCGGAAAACGATTAGCTCATCATCTGGATGATCCGATCCCAGATGATTTAATCCCATCGATCGCGTTGCCGCCGCGCTTCGATCGCTACCAAAAACTTTTGACGCAAATCGCCTGGAATATTCGCCGCACTCTAGATCTATCAACCATCTGGCAGCAGACTGTTGATGGGCTGGGCAAAGCGTTAGACGTGAGTCGATGCATTATTTGTCCGTTTGAGTCGCTGAATTCTGAGATTGAAGTTGTCGCAGAATATCGTCAAGAATCGTTAGAATCGCTGCTGGGAATGACGTTTTCTCTAACCGATGATCTTGCTTTGCGTGATGTCTTGGCGACGCTAAAACCCGTAAGTGCGGCAGCCCCTTTTATTGAAGGCATTGAGACGATTTGTGCAACGACGAGTGATTTAGCAGATGGCTCTCCTTTGCCTCAAACTCGGCTGATGGTCGCAACGTTCTATCAAGAGCAGCCGAATGGCGTAATTGTGCTTTATCAATGCGATCGGACTCGATCGTGGACTTCAGCCGAAATTGAATTTATGCAAGAGTTAGCCGATCAGGTTGGCACCGCGATCGCTCATGCGTCTCTATTTGCGGAGAGTCAAAATTTAGCGATCGAGCTTCAGCGCGTCAACAGCAATCTGCTGCAAAAGCATCGTGAACTCGAAGAAGCTCGCCACCAGGCAGAAGAAGCGTCTCGCCTTAAAAGTGAATTTTTAGCCAATACTTCTCATGAGTTGCGGACTCCGCTCAACGGCATGATTGGCTTTCTCAAGCTGATTCTTGACGACATGGCAGACGACCCAGAAGAACAGCGCGAGTTTGCTCAAGAAGCACACATCTCGGCTTTGCATCTAAAAGACATTCTTGAAGATGTGTTAGACATCGCCAGGATTGAAGCCGGAAAAATGCAAATTGAAAGCAGCCGCGTCAGTCTAGACGAAATTTTATTAGATATCGAAAAGTTTGCCAGCACCCAGATACCCCAAAAAAACTTGAGCTTCGAGATTATAAAGCCGCCAACTTATGACGAAATTGTGCTTTACGCCAACTACCAGCGACTCAAGCAAGTGATGTTGAACTTGGTTAACAATGCCATTAAGTTCACGCACGAAGGCGCAGTTACCATCACGGCAGAAGTGGTTAAAAAGCGCATCGTGGTTCAAGGTAAAGAGCTTCCTGGTATGGTCAAGGTTCGGGTTGCCGATACCGGAATTGGAGTTTCGCTAGAGAAGCAAGATAAATTATTTCAGTCTTTTAGCCAAGTGGATGGCTCTCTGACTCGGCAATATGGAGGCACTGGGCTAGGGTTGGCAATCTCCCAAAAGCTGGTAGACGCGATGGGCGGCGATGTCCGCTTTTATAGCATGGGTGAAGGGTTGGGTTCGACCGTCACTTTTACGGTGCCGCTCTATCAAGAACCTGTGATGATCAGCTAAAAGTTGATTTCTCCTCACTCCTGCCCAAAGTCTCTAAACTAGAGAAAGAGATTAAGGGATATTTCATGACAGAACTAATGGAAGCTCGCGACCTGTTTCGTGCTGCTTATGAAAACCGCTACACCTGGGATAAGAACTTTCCTGGCTATACGATGGATGTCACCTACAAAAAAGGTGAAGACGTTTACACCGCCAAAGCTCGCATCGACGCGGCTATGAAGGCTGAAGTCTCTGATATTGACGATGAAGAAGTCAAGAAAGAGATTCACGGTCAACTGTGGGAAACCTCCATTCACCGAGTCCGCCGCACCTTTGAAGAGACCCACAGCAAAAACGTTTTCACGCTAGGGGAAACCGACGGGACGGGAGCTGTCGAGATTTTGGTTAAAGGCACGGCGATGGGCGATCGCTACAAAGTTCACAACAATGAAGTCAGTCTCGTTCACCGTCACATTCGCGATGTTGTCGTCACGATTCACACGTTTAGCAGTCACGACACGGGCGAAGGCTATCTTTCCGAGCATTATGACTCGGTTTATAGCGATCCCCAAACGGGCGAAGTTAAAGGCGGCAAAAGCGAGTTTGAAGATCACTACCAAAAAGTGGGCAGCTACTACATCTTGACCCAGCGAATGATTCGCACTGAGCAAGACGGTCAGATTCAAACTAGCGAGTTTGGTTTCTCAAACGTGAAACTATTAGAACCAGCGCTGGTGTAGCAGATGTTGGATTTTGAATGGGTGACTCAATCGAAATTCAACCTCAAAAAGCGGCTAAGATCGAGATCAATAGGCAAGAATTACAGTCCAAAAGGTGAACTATGTCTCAAACGCTGACACTGACTACAGAAAACGTTGAAACCGTGCTAGATGAACTGCGTCCTTATCTCATGGCAGATGGCGGCAACGTCGAGCTAGTCGAGTTAGACGGCCCGATCGTCAAGCTCAGACTTCAAGGAGCTTGCGGTTCTTGCCCCAGTTCGGCGATGACTCTCAGAATGGGGATCGAGCGTCGTCTGCGCGAATTCATTCCCGAAATTGAAGAAGTCGAACAAGTTATGTAACAGATTTGAGTTTTGAGGGGTGAGTTTTGATTTACCTTAGAACACATCACTCAAAACTCACGTCTCAATTTTTATGTCCTATCCTCTGCACGTTGCTTTCATCTGGCACCAACACCAGCCCCTTTATAAGAGTAGAGGCGGTGAGGGTGCCAGCGCTTCAGAGGGGAAATATCGTCTACCTTGGGTGCGCCTACACGGCACAAAAGATTACCTAGACCTGGTGCTGTTGTTAGAGAAATACCCCAAGCTTCACCAAACCGTCAATTTAGTGCCCTCGCTGATTCTTCAGATTGAAGATTATGTTGCCGGAACAGCGATCGACCCCTATCTTGCCCTAACGTTGACTCCGATCGAGCAACTCAACTCTGACCAAAAAGCATTTATCGTCGAGCATTTCTTTGATGCCAACCACCACACGCTGATTGACCCCCACCCTCGCTACGCAGAATTGTATGGGCAACGTCAAGATCGAGGTCGAGAGTGGTGTAAAGAAAACTGGAACGCTCACGACTACAGCGATCTGCTGGCATGGCACAACCTGGCGTGGATTGATCCGCTATTTTGGGACGATCCGCAGATCGGGGGATGGTTAGAAAAAGGCAAAGGATTTAGCTTGAGCGATCGTCAGCAAATCATCGCCAAACATCGAGAAATTCTCAGCCGCATTGTGCCACAGCATCGCCAAATGCAGGAGACGGGACAGCTTGAGGTGATCACATCGCCCTACACGCACCCGATTTTGCCGCTGCTAGCAGACACCAACGCGGGTCGAGTCGCCGTGCCTCAGATGGCGCTGCCTGAGCAACGATTCC
>JAYVFW010000353.1:0-10744 GCA_043772715.1 Phormidesmis sp.
CCCTATCCTTTCACGCCGCTTCCTGTTTCAGACGGGACGATGTAATGCTGCATTGCCACAAAAAATAGGAGAATGGGCACGATCGAGATTACCGATCCCGCCGCAATCAATCGCCAATCTAGCGTAAAGGTTCCGGCTAAGTTGGCGACTCCTAACGGTAACGTGTATAGCTCTGGGCGATCCAACACAATCAAGGGCCAAAGGAAATCGCTCCAAGAGCCGATAAACACAAAAATCGATAACGTCACCAACGCTGGACGAATGGACGGCAACATGATGTGCCACCATACGCCCAGATCAGAGCAGCCATCCATACGAGAGGCTTCTTCTAACTCTTTTGGAACACCTTGAAACGCCTGTCGTAATAGAAAGATGCCAAACGCAGACGCGATCGCTGGAAAAATCACGCCCAAGTAACTATTTCGCAATCCCAACTGCACCGCTAGAACATACAAGGGAATCATCACGATCTGAAATGGAATCAGAATCGTAGCGACGATCGCGCTAAAAATAATTTCTCGCCCCTTAAAGTTCAGTCTTGCTAATGGATAAGCGGCTAGTGAACAAAATAACAGATTCAACGCGACGGTTAACACAGACACGATCGTGCTGTTAAACAAATAGCGTCCAAACGGATTGCTCTGCCAAACGGTGACAAAATTCTCAAAAGTGGGCTGGCTCGGCAATAACTGCGGCGGAAACTGAAAAATGTCTTCAGACGGAGATTTAAACGACGTGCTGACTAGCCAAACCAGCGGAATGAGCATGAAAAAAGCGATCGTACTCAACAAGCCATAGTTGAGCAGCGATTTCCAGATCTGACGTGGTTTCATCCGTTGCAATGTGATCTATTTAGTGGCGACGACGGCTAGATTCCAGGCTAACCGCTTCATTAGCGGCAGTTTTTTCAACCCTTTGTCTAGTTTCTCTAAGCGCAGATAGGTTTTTTCGAGCCGCGCCTGTTCAAGAATAATCTTCTTCCAATAACGCTCTTTGTTGGGGTTGACTTTCTCGATTAGGTAGAACTGTAGAAAGATCCACAGTGTCGCGATCCAAAAAGTGTCGTAGTTGGTTTTAGAGTAGAGCGATCGAATGTAATTGACCAAATTAATATCGAGCGGTGTCTCATCTTCAGTTCTGACTTCAGTTGCCATGCGCCGATAGACATTGATCACCGGATTGTGCTTGAGCGGGTCCCAGAAACAGGCTTTGCCACCCGGCTTTAGCACCCGGTGCATTTCTTTTAATGTCATCTGCGGATCAGGAATGTGATGCAGCAAATTAGAGGCATAGACAATATCAAATGTGTTATCAGGGAAATCAATTTCCATTGCATTAATCGTTCGCCCCTCAATCTGCACACCATTCATTTCGGCTAATTTTAGCGCTACCTCTACCATTCCAGGCGAATAGTCAGTTGCGACACAGCGCGCACCGAGTAAAGCAAAATAAACGCTGTTTTCTCCAGCCCCACAGCCGAGATCGAGCAAATATTTACCGTTCACATCACCCAACTGCCGAAGAATAAACCGATTTTCAGGAGCAGTGCAGGCTTCAAAATAATCGGCAACGCGGATGCCATCTACGTCGATCGTGCTGGCCCAACGATCGTGAAAGTCTTGCTCTTTACGTAATACGTCTTCTTGCATAGCGCCTCACAAAAATATGGGGTGGACAAGATGTCACCCCACAAAGTAGCACTAATTTTAAATTGATGCAGTCTTAGCGCGTCTCGACAATTTCCTCAGTCATCTGCTCACTCGGAGTCGATTGCAACGCTGCATAAAGGCGATTCAGCGCATTTACGTAAGCTTGAGCCGATGCCACAATGATATCGGTGTTGCCTGCGTGACCTGAGAAAATCCGATCGCCATACTTTAATCGAATCGTCACTTCTCCGATCGCATCAATCCCCGCAGTCACCGACTGCACAGAGAACTCGATCAACTGATTGGGCACATTCACAACGCGATTGATCGCTTTATAAACGGCATCCACAGGACCCGTCCCGGTCGCGGCATCGGTGAGTTCTTCACCTTGCGGATTTCTCAGCCGGATCGTTGCGGTTGGATAAGCACGATCGCCGCAAGACACCTGCACCATTTCTAATCGAAACAGTTCAGGAACTTGTTGCACTTCATCATTGGCGATCGATTCCAAATCCCAATCGGTGACTTCTTTTTTCTTATCTGCCAAATCTTTAAAGCGAATAAACGCCTTATTTAGCTCGTTGTCACCCAACTCAAAGCCCAATTCTTTCAGGCGAGTGCGAAAAGCGTTGCGTCCAGAATGCTTGCCCAAAATAATCTGATTGCTGGTCAGCCCGATCGACTGAGCATCCATAATCTCGTAGGTGTGCTTGTTTTTCAGCATCCCGTCTTGGTGAATGCCCGACTCGTGAGCAAACGCATTGGCACCAACGATCGCTTTGTTGGGCTGCACCAACATTCCAGTCAAATTGGATACCAGACGAGAGGTTTTATAGATTTCTTGAGTGTTGATGCGAGTTAGCGGCGTGTCTGACTCAACGGGGCGACCCAAAAATGGGTTGAAATATTGCCGTCTGACGTGCAGCGCCATCACCAACTCTTCGAGGGCAGCATTTCCGGCTCGTTCGCCAATGCCGTTAATCGTGCATTCTAGCTGCCGTGCGCCATTTTTCACCGCTTCGAGAAAACAGGCAACCGCTAACCCCAAGTCGTTGTGACCGTGGACAGAAATGATTGCCTGATCGACATTGGGCACGTTTTCTTTAATGCCGCGAATCATGTCGCCAAACTCGCTTGGTGTCAGATAACCCACTGTATCGGGGATGTTGATCGTCGTTGCGCCAACCGCGATCGCGCGTTCTAACACTTGATATAAAAACCCTGGATCAGACCGCGCCGCATCCATCGGTGAGAATTCTACATCGGTCACGAAGGATTTCGCATAAGCGACCATTTCTTCAGCGATCGCCAACACTTGCGATCGGGTCTTCTTTAACTGATATTCGAGGTGAATATCTGACGTTGAGATAAACGTGTGAATTCGCGCATGAGCAGCAGGCTTAAGAGCTTCAGCCGCCGCTTTGATGTCTGCCGAAATCGCCCGCGCTAAACTGCAAATTACGGGACCGTCTGCGGTGCCAACCGTCTTGGCAATGCGCTGAACTGCCTCAAAATCGCCGGGGCTGGCATAGGCAAAGCCCGCCTCAATTACATCTACGCCAAGTCGTGCTAGTTGCCGAGCGATCGCCAGCTTTTCATCGACGTTGAGAGTGGCTCCGGGGCACTGTTCTCCATCGCGCAAAGTCGTATCAAAAATGATGATCTGGTCGGGTTGAAATGGCACGTTCATGGCTCAATATAGTTGAGTGGTGGATGATCGACTTGAAATTTCAGAGATGCAAAAATTAGCGATCGAGTCGCAATCATAAAATCTATTCTAGTACGCAATTTTATTTTAAGACCGACGATGGATGACGAATCGGGGAAGGTTGCTTTCAGTAATCAGCTTTTTCAATATGGGGACGAATGTCGTTGAGGTCAATGTAGCGATCTGTAACATTTCGCAATTCTCTTGCGATCATTCCTTCGGTTGACACTACGGTGATGTGAGTGCTTTTAGAACGCAAAAGTTCGATCGCACGTTCAAAATCACCATCACCGCTAAAGAGAATCACGCGATCGTATTGCTCGACCGTGTTAAACATATCCACCACAATTTCAATATCGAGATTTGCCTTTTGTGAATAGCGACCTGATGTATCGTCGTAATATTCTTTAAGAATCTTAGTTCTCACCGTGTAACCGAGGCTAATCAACGCATCTCGGAAGCCTCTTTGATCTTGAGGATCTTTCAGCCCGGTGTACCAGAAAGCATTGACTAACTCAATTTCTCGTTCGCTAATGAAGTATTCCAGCACTCGTTTAGGATCGAAAAACCACCCGTTCTTCTGTTGGGCATAGAACATATTGTTTCCGTCTACAAAAATAGAGAGACGGTTCATGGAGTAATGCATAGATAATTTAAGACCTATAATTTGTAGAATCAAAATTGGAATAATTAATTCTAGCAACGCAAAACCAGTTAGTTGCTGGGAATAACGCTTCAAGTATTAATCCTTTCGGCAGTTTGAACAGTTCTGTCGTTAAACCTTGACCTAAAGTTTTCTCTCTCTAAGACGCGATCGGCACCACTGATCCCCATTGGATAACTCGACCCGTCTAAGACCGTCTAAAGGTAGACGTTTTAAAAAACGAAAAGCTTTAACGCCGCAGGTAGATGAATAAATTGACCTAATTTTTCTTAAACTCTCCTATTATTTAAGACCACGATTCATAGCAAGTCTTAATGATGATCTTTATAAAGTGAACTCTGAGCCATAAATGAGATTCCTCACCTATAAGACAGATTTAGCGTTCATTCAATTATCACAAATATTTCAAAAACAGTGAAGGTAAGGAGTGAGTACCATTATCCTAGGGAGGATGGCGATTCTCCGCAGCGGGTGCAGTTAAGCCGCGATGAGTAGTTTCTATTGCTAGACAAGCCATGCCCGAAAAGCCGTCAAAGCCTCTCACCGAAACCCTGACTCAGGGTCAACCCACGCTTGTAAACGACACCACCCGACCCGAACGCACTAGTCCCCGGTTTAGATTTGATCGCTTAGGACACATTCTGATGGTGGCGTGGGCGATCGGTGCAGCCGCGCTGACAACCTCAAACCCGGCATCGGTGCAAGGGTTAGAGCGACAGGCACAAAGCTTGCTGTTTAAGGTGCGAGGCACTGTTCCGCCGCCCAGCCAGATTGTGATCTTAGCGATCGACGAAGAATCGATCGCGCAACTCTCAAGTCCGCCGTTGCGACGAGCCATCTATGCAGAGGCGATCGATAAGCTGATGCAAGCCGGGGCAAAGGCAGTCGTTGCCGATGTCTTGTGGGATTTGCCCAGCAGCTATGGCTACAGCAACCCTGACGCAGGAATTGTCTCAGACGACGATCGCCAGCTACAAACGATTCTGCAACGCTATGAAGGGCAAATCGCTCTATCGGCAAGGTTTGTGCAAGGCGACAGCCGCCAGGGAGAGCAGTCTAGCCTCAGCTTGCCTTATGCGCCATTTCAGAGCGATCTCAATCCGATCGGGTTCACCAATTTCTTGATCGAACCCAACGATCGCCTCCATCTTTTGGGCAGTCGATTTCTAGAAAAGCTGCCTGCCCCAGAAGCAGAGATTATTAAATCTGCTAAGGTGCCTTCTTTGGCGGAAGCTGCCTTGCAAGCGACCAAGCTCAAATACTCGCCGCCCCAAGGAGACAATATCTTCTTTTATGGCGGGGCTGGCACCTTTAAACCCGTCTCGTTTTGGAACGTGATCTCGCCTGAGAATTGGAACAGCGAGTATCTCCAAAAGGGAAAGTATTTCAAAGACAAAATTGTGCTGATTGGCGTGATCACAAAATCGAATCCAGATTTTCACCTGACTCCTGTGGGTGAGATGTCAGGGGTCGAAATTCACGCCAACGCGATCGCCACTCTGATGCAAGATCGCTCCATTCGCGAGGCGTTTGCTGACCCGGCGATGGCAGGCGGGCTAGTGCTGCTGGTGATCTTTATCGCTGGGCTATTGCAAAGTCGGGCCAGACGACCCTTATTTCGATTGTTTTGGGCGGGGGTGATGGGGCTGAGCTGGGGCAGCGCTTGCTATGTGGCCTTTGGCAGTGGGCTGGTGATTTTGCCGATGGCGGTGCCGATCGGGGCGATCGGACTAGTCGGCGTAACTTATTGGCTGACTGGCTCTGCGTCAGGGCATCTGATCAACCAGCGCAACAAGCGGATCAGCCAAGAAGTCAAGCGCTCTGCGAGAACCATTGAGATGATGACTCAGCGCAGCGATCGCGAAGACCTGCTGCGAGAACGAGAACTCGAACTCGCCAACAAAACCCTGGGTGGACGCTATAAAATCACTCAAATTTTGGGTCACGGTGGCTTTGGTGAAACTTATATTGCCCAAGATATTAAGCGCCCCCAGAGTCCGCAGTGCGTCGTCAAACAACTCAGCCCTGCTACCAGCAATCCCCATCATTTGAGATTGGCGAGACGATTGTTCGATCGCGAAGCAGAAACTCTAGAGCGGTTGGGCAGACATGACCAAATTCCTCGCTTGCTGGCTTATTTTGAGGAAGATGGAGAATTTTATCTAGTGCAGGAATATATTCCTGGGCACTCGTTGAGCGAAGAACTTTCGCTAGGAAGACAGCTTCCTGAAGCCAGAGTCGTCGATATCTTGAAAGAATTGCTGGAGATTCTCAGCTTTGTCCACAGTGAGAAGGTGATTCACCGTGATATTAAGCCTAGCAATATTATTCGTCGCCAAACCGATAGCCAACTCGTCTTGATTGACTTTGGAGCCGTCAAAGACCAATACAGCAAACTTGCCGCCGAGGAGACTAGCAACAATTTGACGATCGGCATTGGCACTCAAGGCTATATGGCTCCTGAGCAAGCGGCGGGCAAACCTCAGCACAACAGTGATATCTATGCGGTGGGCATGATGGGCATTCAGGCATTGACCGGGCTGCCTCCTAGTCAGCTCAAACCCGATTCTCAAACAGGAGAAATTCGGTGGGAGGATAAAACTCTGGTCAGCAGAGGACTCGCAACCGTGTTGTCTAAAATGGTGCGTTACGACTCGACCAAGCGCTATCAGTCGGCGATCGAAACCCTGCAAGCGTTGAAAAAGCTTTCTAACTTCGCGACCTTGCAGCTAAACCAGGAGCTTTTGATCGCGCCTGAAGTTGCAGAAGATCTCACGATCGAAACGCGAGCCTGGCCTGAAACGTTTGGTTTAGGAGATCTGCCGCCGACTGAGCCACCTGTTAAGTAGGGTTCAGGCTTGATTCTGACATCAGTTCGATAGTTCTTTCGCTTCGTTATTCAACGCTTCAGCCCCCCAAGTCCCCCAATTCTGGGGGACTTCAAGCCCAGAATTTAGATTCAAAGTCCCCCAATTTTGGGGGATCTAGGGGGCAGCCCGGATTGGCAACCGCAGCGAAAAGCTTCATCGAATTCACGTTTATCCAAACCCAAAACTTGCTCACAAGACTTGCGCTAGCTCATAGAGCCGTCTCAAAATTGCCTTGATTTTCTCGCCATATTGCAGATCGGCAGCCCAGCGTCCACTGAGCTGATCGACGAGCGGCGCAACCCCTCTCGTGACAAAGTTAAACCGAGGATTTACGCTCACTCCAGCGAGCGGTTCGGTGCTGGCGTAAGCTTTGAGAAGCTGAATGTGCGCTCTTACGCCAATTTGAGCGCTCGGAAAAGAGGCTCCGGCGGCACTGGCTGCGACATCACCTAGCCCAGCAAAATTGTTTTGACTCGGTTTAATGATGCCGCCAAAGCGCAAAAAATCTGTTTCTAAGCACATTTGAGAAAAGGCAATATCGTAATTTACGCCTTCGGTTTTGCTCTCTTCTTGATAGAGTTTTGCGAGATCAGGAAACTGAGCTAGGGCAGCCGGGTTGTTATTTTTGAGAAATAGATTGCGGTTGGCTTCTGTCGTCGCACCGCTACTGATAATTTGATCGAGAGAACCCGCACAAATTCTGAGAATCGATCGCAGGATCACCGTTCGCGATGGAACATCCCAGCCGACGACGATATTGTAGTTTCGCAGGTCAACGGCTCTGACAAACACTACACCTCGAAAGTTGAGACGGCGCACGTTTGGGTCAGCCGATAAGTTAATCCCTAATTTATCAGCCAGATCGATCGGAATAAAAGCATTGCCACTGACCAGAATTCCCTTCTCGCCGTAGATTTGACCATTTAAGCTGATGGTGATCTCTTCATAAGTTGCCGTCGAGGTGGGCGTTGATGTTGCAGTCGGCGCTAAAGTCAGGGTCGGTGTTGGAACGGCAAGCCCTGAGACGGCTCGACTCCAGGCGATCAGACCGTCAGCGATGCCAGCGGCGAGTTCTCGACGTTGATTTTGCAAGACTAAGCGATCGTCAGGGTTAGTGAGAAATCCCACTTCCATTAGCAGCGATGGCGGCACCAGTTGACGACAAAACGCTAGACTGCCGAGGGGAGTGATGGTGTCGGGTTGAATGCCTCGACTCGGCAGTTGGGGGACGCGGCGCACCAGCGATCGCAGCACCAAATCAGCATGACTTTTGCGCTCGTTGTTGTTGGCGATATAGTAGACCGTCGCCCCTCGAATTGAGGAATCTGAATAGGCGTTGGCGCGAATTTCTAGCGCGACATCATCGCGGCGACCTCGGGTGTTGATCCATTCATAAGTGGCGCGAGGGCTGAGTTCATCGGGCACTGACACGACTTCTGACCCGCGCGATCGCAACTCTGCCACCATAAGATCGCGAGTTATGATCATTTCTCTGGCTTCGGTTGTGCCTGCAATCATGGCTCCCGGTTCGCTTACGCCATTGATGCGATCGCCGTGTCCGGCTGAAAGAAAGATTCGTGCCATCAGATATCTGCGATAGTGGTTGTGAGAGGTCGCTTAAAACTTGTAACTCAAAATCTGTCGCTTAGAACTTAATATCTCAAAAGTGATTCCTCCAAAGTTGTAGCGGTTAATTTTCCCGATTCTTGTTAGAAATAGAGTACTCAAGTACTACAAAAATTGAGCGCTGCTTTGCGAATCGATCGCAAAATACCTGTTAAACTTCATGCACCAAGAACCAGGGTAACCGATCTTCTCTGACCTCTGACCCCCGACCCCTGTGATCATGAACGTTCCTCGCCTCCACCCTGACACGATCGAACAAGTCAAACAAAGACTCGATATCGTTGATATTGTTTCTGAACACGTCGTGCTTAAAAAACAGGGCAAAGACTTTACGGGGTTGTGCCCTTTTCATGACGACAAATCGCCCAGCTTTAGCGTCAGCCCTAGCAAGCAGTTTTATTATTGCTTTAGCTGCGGGGCGGGCGGCAACGCGATTAAGTTTTTGATGGAGTTGGACAAGCGATCGTTTAGTGAAGTCGTGCTTGATTTAGCAAAGCGCTATCAGGTCGCCGTTCAAACTTTAGAACCCGAACAACGGCAGGAGTTACAGCGTCAACTCTCGGTGCGAGAACAGCTTTATGAGATTTTGGCATTAACGGCGCGATTTTATGAACACGCGCTCAATCAGAGCCAGGGAAAAGCCGCACTGGAGTATTTGCAGAACGACCGCCATCTCAACCAAGCCACCATTCAGCAGTTTCAACTCGGCTACGCTCCAGGCGGCTGGGAAACGCTCTACGGTTATTTGGTCGAACAAAAGCACTATCCCGTCGCGCTGGTTGAAAAAGCCGGATTAATCGTGCCGCGCAAGACCGGAGACGGTTATTACGATCGCTTCCGCGATCGCTTGATGATCCCTATTCTCGATTTGCAGGGGCGAGTCATTGCCTTTGGCGGACGAACTTTGACTGACGAACAGCCCAAATATCTCAACTCACCCGAAACAGAGCTATTTGACAAAGGCAACACATTGTATGGCTTAGATAAAGCACGAGCGACGATCGCCAAACAAGATCAGGTCGTCGTGGTAGAGGGATATTTTGACGTGATTGCCTTACACGCAGGCAAAATTACGAATGCGGTTGCCTCGTTAGGAACAGCCTTGAGTATTGGTCAGGTGCGGCAACTGTTGCGCTACACCGAATCGAAGCGAATTATTTTTAACTTCGATGCCGATCGAGCAGGTGTGCAAGCCGCCGAACGAGCGATCGGAGAAGTGGCATCGCTGGCTTATCAAGGCGAAGTGCAACTGCGGGTTCTCAACATTCCCGACGGTAAAGATCCCGATGATTTTCTCAAAACTCACTCGGCTGCAAGTTATCAAGATCTTTTAGATGACGCGCCCTTGTGGATTGACTGGCAAATTCAGCAAGCGCTGATCGGCAAAGACTTAAAGCAATCAGACCAGTTTCAGCTAGTGGTGGTTGAAATGGTAACGCTGTTAGGCAACCTGTCCAATCCCACCATTCGCACTCACTATATCCACCATTGCGCCGAGCTTTTGAGCCAGAGCAATAGTCGGATGCTGCAACAAATCGAAGAAGATTTGCGGCTTCAGGTGCGGGGTCAACGCTGGCACGGACGATCGCAAAAATGGCAAACGCCAGGGGAACGCACTCTCCTCGAAGAATCAGAAGCGCTGCTGCTCAGGCTTTATCTCCATTCCCCCTCACATCGAGGCGCGATCGTCGAAGCGTTAGAGGCTCAAGACTTAGAGTTTAGCCTGTCTCACCACCGATTTTTGTGGCGGCAAATCGTCGAGGTTGAACAATCGGATCGAGATCAGCAGACCCTCGATTTGATGTCGCTGTTGCGCGATCGCTGCACCGATTTTCCGAGAGAGATGGCGCAAGTTTACGCGCTGTTTGAACTCAATGAGAAAACCGATCGCGACATTCTCCGCGCTGAGTTAGGCATTCGATCGGCTGCTGCCGCGATCGAAGAAGTCATGTGCGAAAAGCGCCGCCGCCATTTCTTAGATCTGTGGAAAACGACTGATTTCGTCACTAATTCAGAACTGGGTTATCACTATCAACAAAAAATGCAATCGGAAGTGAAACGCATTCAAGAACTCAGACACCAACGCGAAGTGAATTTTTTAGATCTGGTGAATGTGCCGATCGTGGGTGAATCCTAGTTTTAATTCCGCCTACCAGTAGACAGACATAAATTAACGTCAGTTCGATAGAAATGGTTCGCTCCGGTTGTGAATTCGGGAAGCCCCCTA
>JAYVFW010000354.1:0-3641 GCA_043772715.1 Phormidesmis sp.
ATCTAAACTAGAGCAGATTTGCGGCGACGCGACTTCACGGTCAACGCGATCGCCTATAACCCGCACACGGCTCAACTGCTCGACCCCCTACAAGGTCACGCCGACCTCAAACGCGGGCTGCTGCGGATGGTGTGTGCAGAAAATCTCGCAGAAGACCCATTGAGATTGCTACGCGCTTATCGTCAAGCTGCCCAGCTAGGGTTTTCTCTAGAGCCAGAAACTCAGCGAGTGATTCGGCGGTTGGCTCCTAAACTGCGGCAGATTGCGGCAGAGCGAGTGCAGTCTGAATTGAACTATTTGCTGAGTAGCGATCGGGGCACGGCTTGGCTCACAGCGGCATGGCAAGATGGGCTGCTGCAAGATTGGTTTCCGAGTACCAATGCTCAAAGCTTGACGCGGCTATTGGGAATTGACCAAACGACTGTGATCTTTCAAGAAACCTGGGCTGAATTTGCAACAGAATTGTTTCGCAACATTCGAGGTGGATCGCAGTTTGATTCCAGCCAGCCCGAACCTAAAGCCTCTGGGTCGGCGCGGACGTGGCTGATGATCGCCAAATTAGCCAGTCTATTAGACTCTGACCCTCAACTGGCAGAAGCGCAACTATGGCGCTTAAAATACAGTCGTGCCGAAATTCAGGCGGTCAGCACAGCGCTCAGGGGGTTGCCCCGGTTGTGTGCCAAGCCGTTGCTGGAGTGGACGTTAGCAGAGCAATATTTCTTCTTCAAAGAATTGGGCGCAACGTTTCCAGCTTTGGCAATTTTGACGATCGCCGCTGGGACTCCGTTAGAAGCAATGACGGCGCTAATCACACGATTTTTAGACACTGACGATCCGGTTGCTCATCCCATTCCATTACTAACTGGGCAAGATCTGATGACCGCCCTAACCCTATCTGCCGGGCCGATGATCGGTAAGCTGCTTGCGGCTCTCCAGTTGGCACGGGCAGAAGGTAAGGTTACAAATCGTAAAGATGCCCTAGTGCTAGCCGCCGACTTGTTGAAACAGAAGGCAACCGAATGATAAGATTAAATGCTGAGAAGAATTCATAATTCTGAGATAACCTGTGGTCTAAATGACCTTCCAGATTATGTTAGAGTGATCCTCTAACTCTTTTTTCTGAGGGCTAAATCGAGTTCTCAGAAATTACGATCGTCGTTGAAACCATTCGCAAATAGATGTCTCAAAGGGGTAAACATGGCTAAACGCCGCAACCAAAAGAAAGAAAAAGCTCTCCGTAACCAGGCTTATGCTCGTAAGTTTCGTAAACGCACCAACACCGGGCGCATGACGAGAGGAAGACGCTACGACAGCAACCGCATGGATGACGCTGAAAGTGATCAAGAAGGCGCAGGCGGCAGAGGCAACGAGGGCGCTGCTGACGTTTAGAGATTTAGCGGTCAAATCAATATTTAGAAGGGTTGCGCGTTCAACAAGGTTGTTCCCCTCTTCTGCCTATCCCCAAACTGTTATGGTTTGGGGAATTTTAATGGTTAAAATTTAGGCGATCGTCTCCCAAAATTCTTCCACCAACGATCGTGATTGCAGTTGAGCATTAGTTTGAGCCGATGCCGCCAACCCTGCCAAAAAAGCGCTTTCGACGCGGTTGCCGCCACACCAATCCCCCGTCAAAAGCAGCGACGATCGGGTGTTTGCCGTCAGAAAGTTCTCAGCCAGAGGATTGATCGGAAACGCATAGCGCCAGCGATGAACTTGCAGAATTTCGGGCGACTTAAGCCAGGGTGCTAACAAGTCAGCGGCTCTGTCTAAAAGCGTTTGTCCGATGAATGTAAGATCACTGGCTTCTAAATGACGGCTTGCAAACGCCGCCGTGCTTTGAACGACTACAACCCGTTGGGAAGGCGAGTTTTGTTTGCTGCTATCTAAACCTATCCACCCGATCGCGGGGTCATGAACGCAGGTCACTCCTTTCCAGGGTAAGGCTGACTCGTTTTGTTGAGGTGAATAGACCGCGATCGCGCTGATGCAAGCAGAAAATTGGATCGATCGCAGACGAGTTAAAAGTATCTCAATGTCGGCAACAGGTTCTAACAGCATCAACGCTTGCGGAGCCGGAATTGCAATCACGATCGCCGACGCGGTTAAGCCTGCTGGATTTGCGATCGGTGCCATTTCACTAGGTTCAAACTGCAATTCCCAGCCTTGCTCGATTGGATGAATCGATTCGACTCGTTGATTGAGCCGAATCGTGAGTCCGGTGGCGAGAAACTTGGCGATCGTCGAGATTCCAGTTGGAGACGCATAGCGAGGCGCATGATCAGGCGGCGCGATCAGTTGACTATCTGCGTTAAGTTCATGAATTGTGTCAGTCCAGACTTGCAGGATCGAGCGCTCAAGCAGTTTTTCGACTAGCGCTTTGAAGCGATCATCGTTCGGTTTCAAGTAGCACACGCCATGATCAGCATGAGTGCCCTGCAACCGTCGAGTCGCTAACCGCCCTCCCTATCCACGAGATTTCTCAACCACTACCACCTTATATCCAGCCTGTTGAAGTTGTTGGGCACAGGTCAGACCTGCTACCCCCGCACCAATTACAGCAATATCAAAGTGAGAATCAGCCATTTATGAAGAGTTCTGAGATTCTTGTACCGAAATAGTTTATAACCCATAACTCCCCCTTGCCTTTATGTAGAATGTGGGAGATTGCCATCACTCTGCACTAGAGGAGTTTACGAGTGGACGAACTGAGAGCCGTGTTGGAGTTAGCGACAGAGGATGAGTTACGGGATTTAACCGAAATATTGTTCCGTCCCAAGTTTAACCCGCTAGATTATGTCAGCACGCCTGATCCGATCGCGGTGCAGAGTCAAGATCGCGACGATTGGCTTGACGCGATCGATCAGCGATTCCGCTATTTAGCTGCTGATGGGGTCACAGTGCTGCGTCGTCAAACGGGTCAAGTGAGCTATCGCCAAGTTTTGATTCAAGTTTGCCGCTATTTAAAGCTGCCTTATGCTGGCTCAATGTCTACCACTGACCTAGAAGCCGAAATCTTTCTCAGTGTACTCAATCGCGCTTGGAAGCAGTTGCCCGCTTTAGAAAAGACTGCTCTAACGCGACGGGTGCAGCGATCGCTCGCTCAATCCACTTTAGCGAGTCAATTGCCTCTCTCAGTTCAAAACGATCCGCTGAAGCTAATTTTGAAGGGCAGCAGTGCGATCGCCATTAGTTCTCTAGTGCGTCCGATGCTGTTGCAGCACGTTGCCCGTCAGTTTGCGCTGCATTTTGCCAGTTATCAAGTCGCAAAAGAAACTCTCGCTCAGGGTGGAATCGCGGCGGCAGGTCAGTTTCAGAACTATGTGTCGCTGCGGATGGCGCGGCATGGCATGGCAGCTAGTGCGGCGAGATATGGCGCGGCTCGAACGGTGTTTGCTGTAGCAGGTTCGGCGATGTGGGCATGGTTTCTAGCAGATTTGGGGTGGCGATCGATTTCGACTAACTATGGTCGAGTGATTCCGACGGTGTTTGCGTTGGCACAAATTCGGCTAACTCGCTCTGAGTGTTTTGAGGCGATTTGAGCAAGACTTTGAACGCGCTGACTCGACTGCAAGACCATCCCGATCGATCGCTGCAAAGGCACTGGAACGTTATTCAAATCGGGTTATTTCTGTTGCCTTTTA
>JAYVFW010000355.1:0-10718 GCA_043772715.1 Phormidesmis sp.
TCAGCACTGTACCAGGCAGCGACCGGACGATGGGAAAAGGCTTCCCCATCATCATCATCTTGCCGCCTAATCCTGACCCTGACTCTTTCAGCGTGTCGAGTTTTTTAGCCATCGCCTCCAAGGTGGAGCCATCGGCTAACCAAATTGCCCCAAACTGCGACTGGACACTCTGCCAGACTGAGGGCACTTCCGGGGCGGGTCTAGAAAGCTGTATTCGCCCTAACACCTGCTCAAACAGTTGAGCAAACAACGTTGCAGGTAGTGTCCGCAATCGATTCGAGAGCGCCTGTTTGCTCACCGATTGCGCCTCCACCCACAACAGTCCCTCCTGTTCGAGCGTTCGCAACACCTCGCTCAACCCACTCATCTGCCGATACACTAAACTCAACACAATTGCTACCATTACGGGCAACGTCAACACGCGGTCTCGTAATCGCCGCGTTTTGTCGCTCACCGTTTTGAGGTTGACAAAGGTGCCAGGACTTAATCAGTCTCGCAGTCGGGCTTCGAGTTCCTCATTGCTAGGAGCAGGTACGGTGACGGCTCTTCGTCAATCTGGATTACCAGTGCGGGGGTTGCTCATGGTGAGGCTGAAAATACTTCTAGCCCCAGCCTAACCTCCCGGCGGCAACCCCTTGACAGTTGCTACTTTTGTTTAAGTTGACACTGATGGGCACTGCCGTGCCCCGTCATATCGAACGATCAGTCGCAATTGCCTCCCAAATGGTATTAAATCTCTAGGTTTTGTTGTAAATACTACTTCTTGAGGATGAACTTGATCTTCTATAGATCGCAGAGTATAGGGATTATATAAGTAGCTCTCCTTTATGCATTCTTTGCTTCATCACTCCAATCAAGCAGACGATCGCATCTTAATTGTCGATGATGTAGCTGATAACTCTTTTCTGCTGCAAACCCTTCTAGAAAATGAGGGATATCAAGTAGACATAGCTGATAGTGGTCAGGCGGCATTAGAAAAAATTGTGGCAGATCCTCCGGCGCTGGTCTTGCTTGATGTGATGATGCCAGGAATGAATGGCTTTGAGGTGACTCGACAGATTCGACAAAACAGTCGGTTGCCGTTTATTCCGATCGTGTTGGTGTCGGGCTACGACCAGCCAGATCTCAATCAGGCGTTAAATATTGGTGCTAACGGATTTATTCGTAAACCTATTAATTTTGAAGAAGTAATCGCCCAAGTCAAAGCGCTACTGCTAGCCAAACATTAAAATCACAAACTTCTACCTTTTGATAGAGCCTTGATCGCCCTTAATCTATCGGACTATAGAAAGAACTGTGTTCATGAACCAGTCAGTCTAAACGGCGTTTCAAAACGGGGCAGAAACGGTGACGGTTGAGAATCGAGCGGCGATCAAGCTGGCTTTGTGGGAGCAAGAACAGGAGTTTGAAACCACGTTTGAATTGGCAGGAGTTGGCATTGCTCACGTCAGCACCACGGGGCAATGGCTAAGAGTCAATCAAAAACTCTGCGAAATTGTCGGCTATTCTCACGAGGAGTTGGTGCAGAAAACCTTTCAAGAAATCACTTACCTTAAAGATCTCGACTCTGACCTGGAACAGATGCGTCAACTGTTAGCAGGTAAGATTCTCAACTACTCGTTAGAGAAACGATACATTTGCAAAGACGGCAGCCTGGTTTGGATTAATCTCACGGTTTCCCTGGTACATAAACCCAACGGCGACCCTAAATATTTTATTTCAGTTATTGAAGATATCAGCGATTACAAGCAAGCCGAAGCCGAAGTCAAACAGGCTAAAGACGATCGCTTCTTTACGCTCTCGCTAGATATGCTTTGTGTCGCATGCATGGATGGCTACTTTAAGCGCATTAATCCGGCGGTTGAAAGAATTCTTGGCTACAGCGCTGACGAACTAGTGGGTAAATCCTTTTTAGAATTTGTGCATCCTGACGATCGGGCAACCACGCTGGTAGAAATCGAAAGACTTGCCACAGGAGACACCACGCTGCATTTTGAAAATCGCTATCGCTGTCAGGATGGGTCTTATCGGTGGCTCGATTGGGTGAGTGCACCGATCGTTGCAGAAGGTCTAATTTATGCGGTTGCCCATGATGTCACTCAACGCAAACAAGCCGAACTCGAAATTAAGCAGCTCAACGAAGAGCTAGAGTCAAGAGTCAAACAGCGCACCGCCCAACTCGAAGCGGCTAACCGAGAGCTAGAGTCATTTTCGTATTCGGTGTCTCATGATCTGCGGGCACCGTTGCGGCACATCGCAGGGTTTGTGGGGTTGCTCAAAGCGCGACTCGCATCAGTCAATTTAGATGAGACTAGCGATCGCTACATCAACACGATCTCTGAGACGACTAGACAAGCTGGGGTTTTAATTGATGATTTGCTGACCTTTTCGCGCATGGGGCGATCGGAGATGCATACCATCACCTTTAGCCTGACAGAATTGCTAAAAGAAGTTAAGCGAGAGATTGATCTCGATGTCGGCGATCGCACAATCCACTGGAAAATTCACCCACTTCCGGCAATTCAGGGCGATCCCTCAATGCTACGGTTAGTGCTTCGCAACTTACTCGAAAATGCCGCCAAATATACTCGCTTATCTCAAGAACCTGAGATCGAAGTTGGCAGTTTTGACCACTCAGATGAAATGATATTTTTTGTACGAGATAATGGCATTGGCTTCGATATGCGGTATGTTGACAAATTGTTTGGCATCTTTCAACGGCTCCATGTCAGCGCTCAGTTTGAGGGCACAGGCATTGGGTTGGCAAATGTGCAGCGCATTATTCACCGTCATGGAGGGCGAGTGTGGGCTGAGGGAGAAGTCGATCGCGGGGCAACGTTTTATTTTTCGCTGCCCAAGCATCACGCGGGCATTCAAAAGAGTTACTAATCTCAGATTGCTAACCTTCACGATTTGACGACGCACTACCGACTAACGCACTCCTCTAAAAGACTGCGGAGACTCGGACTACGAAGTAAGAAAGGAGTATCAACTGATCAATGACACCCGATATGAGACGTATTTTGCTAGTCGAGGACAGTTCAAATGATGTGGAATTGATCTTGAACTCGCTGTCTGAAAATCATTTAGCCAATGAAGTAGTCGTCGTGCGAGATGGTGAGGAAGCATTAAATTATCTCTATCGCCGCGGTATCTTTAAGATGAGAATGGAGGGTAACCCGGTGGTGGTGGTGCTCGACCTCAAGCTTCCTAAAATGAACGGTATGGAGGTGATGACCCAACTCAAAGCCGATCCTGCGTTTCGCCTGATCCCGATCGTGGTGCTGACTTCATCGCGAGAAGAGCCTGATTTGTTACGCTGTTATGAATTGGGTGCTAACGCCTATGTCGTCAAGCCGATCGATTTTCACGAGTTTGTGGATGTGATTAAACAAGTCGGGTTATTTTGGGCAGTCGTTAACCAGCCACCACCGGGATCGTTGCCCGCGATCGCTCGATAGTCAGACGTTGCTAAATATAAGTATGAACATCGATCGCACTGTCCTCGAAACGCCCCCTAAATCCCCCAATTCTGGGGGACTTTGAGTTTCCAGTTCTCCCAGAATTGGGGGCTAGGGGACGAATTCATTCCATCGTTTAGCGATCGCTCGATAGTCATAGGTGAACATTATGCCATCGCTGCAATTTCTGCTGTTAGAAGATAGTTATCTAGATGCCGAACTGATTCAGGCAATGCTAGCGGATGGAGGAATTGAATGTGAACTGGTGCGAGTGCAGACGCAGAGTGCGTTTGTGGAGGCGCTCAAAACGACTGCGTTTGATTTAATTTTGTCTGACTATTCGCTGCCTAATTTTGATGGCATTGCGGCTTTAGAAATTGCCCGTATCACCTGCCCCAACGTGCCGTTTATTTTGGTGTCTGGCACTCTGGGCGAAGAAGTGGCGATCGAGACGCTCAAAAGTGGCGCGACTGACTATGTGCTAAAGCAGCGATTGGGGCGATTAGTTCCAGCGGTGAGTCGGGCACTAAGAGAGGCTCAAGAACGGCGCAACTATCAGCAAGCGACTGCGGCGCTGCGCCTGAGTGAACGCCACTTTCGCACCTTAGCGGATGCTGTGCCCAACTTTATTTGGATCAATAATGCTCAGGGTGAATCGGAGTATCTTAACTCTCGCTGGCAGTCATTTACGGGCATCTCAGCCGAACAAAAACTGAACTGGATAGAGATCACTCACCCAGACGATGCTGAAAGGGTCGTTGAAAAGAGGATGGCTGGCATTCGATCGGGCAATCCCTACGAAATAGAGTGCCGCATTCGCCGCCATGACGGGGTTTATCGGTGGCATCTGGTGCGCGTGGTGCCCTTTAGAGATGAGCAGAATCAGCTTCTCTATTGGTATGGCACTGCAACGGATGTTGACGATGCTAAACGGCTCTATCACCAGGCAGAAGAAGCAAACCGGATTAAAGATGAGTTTTTAGCTGTGCTTTCTCACGAGTTGCGAACGCCGTTGAACCCGATCGTCGGCTGGTCAAAGCTGTTACGCGCAAAGCCGCCCGACCCGATCACGCTGGCACGGGGGTTAGAAACCATTGAGCGAAATGCTCAAATTCAAACCCAGTTGATTGAAGATTTGTTAGATGTCTCTCGAATTTTGCGCGGTAAAGTCAGCTTAAATGCTCAACCGACCAATTTAGTAACGGTGATTGAATCGGCATTAGAAACCGTTCGGTTGTCAGCAGAAGCAAAGTTAATAAATTTAGAATTTAATACTGCTAGTAATGCAGAAATTAATCAATTTGATCATTCAGACTATATTACGCTGGGTGATTCGAGTCGATTACAGCAGATTATCTGGAATCTATTATCTAACGCAATTAAGTTTACACCCAATCATGGGCGAGTTGAAATCGAACTGACCACCGATTTTGCAACGAATACCGCAGATCAGGGGAATGCTAAAATCACAGTCCGCGATACGGGCAAGGGAATTGCTCCACACTTTTTGCCTTATGTGTTTGACTCGTTTCGGCAAGCAGACGGCAGCACTACCCGCACCTTTGGCGGTTTGGGTTTGGGGCTGGCGATCGTGCGTCATCTGATCGAGCTGCACGGCGGCACAGTCAATGCAGCAAGTCCGGGTGAGGGGCAAGGCGCAACTTTTATTGTGTTGCTACCGCTGTTAAAGGGGGACAGAAAAACTCTGAAGCGGGAACCCAGAGAGTTATCTCTTTCATCTTTGGCGCTTGAAGGTCTGCGAATTTTAGTCGTCGATGATGAGCCAGATTCGCTGGATTGGATAACGATTTTATTAGAGCAGTCGCGGGCGATCGTGCAGTCGGCTTCGTCAGCAGAAACCGCGATCGCAGCGATTACAGAATTCAAGCCAGACATTCTTTTGAGTGATATCGGGATGCCAGAAGAAGATGGCTATAGGTTGCTCGAACGGGTGCGGTCTGGCGGTGAGAGACAGATTCCGGCGATCGCGCTAACTGCTTATGCCAGAGCAGAAGATCGAGAACGCGCATTAGCGGCGGGATTTCAGGAGCATCTAACTAAGCCGATCGATCCCAAACAATTGATTGCTGCGATCGATCGGCTTTGTTGCTCGGTGCAGGTGTCGTCGCCAATTTAAAGAACGTCCGTTCGATGAGTTCTTTCGCTTCGTTCTTCAGCGCTTCAGCCCCCTAAATCCCCCAATTTGGGGGACTTCAAGCCCAGAATTTAGGTTCAAAGTCCCCCAATTTGGGGGACTTAGGGGGCAACCCGGATTTGCAACCGTAGCGAAAAGCTTCATCGAATTCACGATCAGAGCGCTTAAGCAACAACGGCAACTCTTGGTTGTACTCGATTGACTCGCACCTGACCGTCTTCATCGATATCGACGATCGCTGTATCGCCCGTTTGAATCTGACCCGACAAGAAGGCTTCGGCAAGACTGTCCTCTAAGAGTCGGGCGATCGCACGACGCAGCGGACGCGCTCCATAGCTGGGGTTGTAGCCTTCGGTGACGACACAAGCTCTGAAGCGATCGCTGACCTCTAAGCTGATGCCTTGCTCGCTCAAACGAGAGGCGGCTTCGCGAATCAGCAGATCGGCAATCTGAGTCACCTCGTCGCGACTAAGCTGACGGAAGACGATAATCTCGTCTAGACGATTGAGAAACTCAGGACGGAAGTAGTTTTTCAACTCGTCGTTGACTTGAGTCCGAATGCGGCTATGTTGAGCCGAGTCTTGCGTCTCCGCCGAAATCTCAAAGCCCAAACCTGTGCCACCTTTCTCGATCGCTTTCGAGCCGAGGTTAGAAGTCATGATCAGCAGTGTGTTTTTAAAGCTGACGGTGCGACCTTTAGCATCGGTAAGATGACCCTCATCCAACAGTTGCAGCAACATATTGAACACGTCGGGATGCGCTTTTTCAATCTCGTCGAACAGAATCACAGTGTAGGGTTTGCGGCGCACGGCTTCGGTGAGTTGCCCCCCTTCGTCGTAGCCCACATAGCCCGGAGGCGAACCGATTAGCTTCGAGACGGTGTGTGATTCCATAAATTCAGACATATCGAGCCGAATCATGGCATCCTCAGAGCCAAACACCATAGCAGCCAAAGCTTTCGCGAGTTCGGTTTTGCCGACACCTGTGGGGCCAGAGAAGATAAAGCTGGCGATCGGGCGATCGGGGCTTTGCAGTCCAACTCTGGCGCGTTTGATGGCGCGAGAGACAGCGGTGACTGCTTCTTGTTGTCCCACAATTCGCTCGTGCAGAGTGTCTTCGAGGTGCAGCAAGAGAGCCGATTCCGATTCGGTTAGCTTGTTGACGGGAATGCTCGTCCAAGAAGACACCACTTGAGCAATGTCTTCTTCGGTGACGATCGCAGAAATCGCTGGCGTTGATTCTGCCTTTTGACCGCGGGCTGCTTGAATTTGCGCTTCGAGTTCTAACTCACGATCACGCAGCTTCCCGGCTTCTACAAAATCTTGCGCTTCGACGGTGGCTTGCTTAGTGAGCTTGATCTGACGCAATTCTTTTTTGAGCGCTTTGGCAGGTGACTGGTAGGAATGTCTCAAACGTACGAGAGAACTGGCTTCATCCATTAAGTCGATCGCCTTGTCGGGCAAGAATCGGTCGGTGATGTAGCGATCTGAAAATTTAGCCGCCGCTGTGATCGCAGCATTGCTAATCGTAAGTTGGTGGTGTTGCTCGTAGCGATCGCGCAGACCTCGCAAAATCTCGATCGTTTCGTCAACAGACGGTTCGCCGACCATCACAGGTTGGAATCGTCGCTCTAATGCAGCATCACGCTCGATGTGTTTGCGATACTCATCTAAAGTCGTTGCGCCGATGCATTGCATTTCGCCTCTTGCCAAAGCGGGCTTGAGCATATTAGCGGCATCAGTTCCGCCTTCTGCGGCACCTGCACCCACTAGCGTATGAATCTCGTCAATCACCAAAATAATATTGGTAGACTGACGCACTTCTTGCATGATGTTGTTAAGGCGTTCTTCAAATTCACCCCGAAACTTGGTGCCTGCCATCAGAGAACCCATGTCTAAGCTGATGATCTGTTTGCCTTGCAGCAGTTCGGGAATGTCTTGATTGTGAATCCGCACCGCTAACCCTTCGGCGATCGCGGTTTTGCCGACTCCAGGTTCGCCGACTAATACGGGATTGTTTTTAGTGCGACGACCGAGGATTTGAACCACGCGATCGATTTCAGTTTGGCGACCGACCACAGGATCGAGCTTGCCTTCTGCGGCGAGACGACTCCAGTTGGTGCCAAATTCTTCAAGAGCAGGCGTGCGATCGCTAGCAGACTGTTTGCCCGGACGCTCTTTGACGCTGCCTGCGGGAACTGAAGCAACCTGCCCAAGGGCGCGAATAATCTCGGTGCGAAGCTGGGCTAAATCAATGCCAAAGTTGGTCAGCACTTTAGAGCCAACGCCTTGACTGTCTTGCACCAGACTGAGTAATAAATGCTCTGGGTGAACGTAGCGATGGTCAAGCTGGCGAGCCTGTTCAAACGCATTTTCTAGAATGCTTCGAGTTTTGGGCGTAAAGGGCAAATCTGACAGCGTTGATCCCGTCCCTCGACCGACGATTTTTTCGACTTCTAGACGCGCTTTTTCGAGGGTGATGCCAATCTGATTGAGTACGGTAACTGCGATCGTGTCTTTCTGTCTGAGTAAGCCCAGCAGAACCGCCTCGGTGCCCACAGAGTTTTGCCGCAGGCGGCGAGCTTCTTCTTGAGCAAACATGACGGCGGCGATCGCCTGATTGGTGAAATTTTCAAACATCGAGACTTTCTCCACTAGGCTTATGTCAGCTTAAGTAGGCGGATCGCATGACGTTAAACATTTTTGGGGCGGCTGTTTGGCAGAACCTTGAGAATGTGTTGCGGCGTGATCGTGACCTACTTAGTCAAAAGTTGACGGTCTTGGCAGAAACGGTGAATCAGTTTGTGAATGGGTCACTAACCGTCAATTCCGCAACTCGTAAACTTTTGTTTCTTTTATGTTTCCCTACTGTAACGAGGGGGAAACAGGTGCAGACAGGGAGGAAAACCGTCGCCAAAGATAGCGGATGAAGTACGGTCAGAAGGCGGCTTAGAGGCGGTTATTACCCTTGACGGAAGCAGGGTCTTGTGAGTTGAATTCTTAAAATTTCTATCCCTTGAGCGTTTTTAATTTGAGCGATATACTACCTGCGAAGAGAGAACGTTGAACCGTCTAGTTGCAAAGACTGAATCAACGATCGCAATCTAGTTTTGGGGAGAATTTTAAGGATGAATCTCATCGCTTGGGCTATTTTAGGCATTGTGGCAGGTGCGATCGCCAAGCTTCTCTACCCTGGCGATCAGGGCGGGAGCTTTCTCAGCACAATGGTTTTAGGAATCATTGGCGCATTTTTGGGCGGAAGTTTGGTGACGTTGGTGACGACGGGCACGATTTCTCTTTTGACGTTTCCAGGAACTCCGGGGCTAGTCGTAGCGATTTTGGGCGCAATGGTCGCAACCTTTTTGTGGGGATTGATCGATCGCAACGCGGCTTAATGAATTACGTTAATTAACGTGAATTCGATGAAGCTTTTCGCTGCGGTTGTAAATCCGGGCTGCCCCCCAAATCCCCCAAAATTGGGGGACTTTGAAACTGGGGTCTTGGCTCAAAGTCCCCCAAAGTGGGGGATTTAGGGAGCAGAAGCCGCTGGCGACGAAGCGAAAAAACTCGTCAATCTGACGTTGGTTTAAAGGATTCGCTAACTGTGGAAGGGAATCACGAGCAAAGGCAGCAAGACTAACAGCAGCCACCACGATCGCCCTTCTAAGTCAGACGACAGATCTGGTTCTAGAAGCGCATTGATTCGCTCGTTGAGACGGTTTCTGACGACAGCACTGCTAAACGAGGCACAAAAGTTTTCAGACTGCATTTGAGGCGCACTAACGACCGAGAGCAGGGCCTCGGCGAGGAGTAAACTATCGACGTGTTGAGCCGCCCAACGATCGGCTCTCAGTTCTCGTAAGATCAGCAGTTCTTGCCACAGCGCTTCAGTTTGGGGCAGCCAAGCGGTGAGACGGCGCAACCAACCGAGCCAAAAAAACCAGAAGGTATCGCGGTAGTGAAGATGCCCCTGTTCGTGAACCAGGACGACTTCAAGGTGGGCAGAGTCGAGGGAGTCTAACAACCCCTGGCTAACCACTAGCTCTGGTTCCCAAAAGCCAATTTGCGCCACATAGGGAGTCGGAATTTCGATCAGTCGGGTGGTTTTGCCGTGTAGCTCTAGTTGGGGGTAGCGTCGCACTTGATGAAGCGATCGCCGTGCCTCGATTGTTAAGCTCAACCCTAAGACGATCGCGGTCGCTAGAAAAAAGATCGCGATCGTATAACTGCCCCAACCTTCCCACCAGAGCGCCATTTGCATACACGGTCCCATATAGGCGAGGGCGAGAGCGGTGGTACACAACAATAGCGGGGAGAAGAGGAACCAGCCCAAAGTGCGATGCCAACGCGCAGGTTCCCTGTACCGGAAGTGTTCGCTCAAACCGCCTGTGGGAATCGTTGCGGTTTGACGAACGCCGCAGGCGAATATCACTGCTAATAAGAGCATGATTAAGTGCGTCATTCTCCCTCCCGTGATTTGCGGATGGCTTGTAATCGTTGAGCGATCGCTTCTAGTTGTTCGACGCTGGCTTGACCGAGGCTATCGGCAAAGGCAGCGACGACATCGGGGTTGCCGACGGCTAAAAATTGATTAAGCTGTTCATAAGCTTGCAGGGCATTGGCTTCAGCTTTTGAGACTAGCGGTTTCCACAAAAAGCTACGCTCTTGTTTGTCGCACGCCAGCCAGCCTTTTTTGGTAAGACGGTTTAAGACTGTGGTTACAGATGTGTATGCCAACTCACGATCGGGATCGGCAAGAATGCGATCATGAATCTCTTTCACCGTTGCGCCTTCTAGTTCTCAAACGAGGTGCAGGATCTCTGACTCTAAAGGGCCGAGAGAAAGCTGTTTTGGACGGTGATTGGGTAGAGAAACCATATCTCCAGATGTGAAACTACGTTTATTAGAATATCTGAGTTAGACCGCCTCGACTCGACTACTTAACCATCTCTGAAATGATTTCTGACTCTCTGCCGATGGTTGCCCAAGAATTAGATTTTTGATGCTAAGTAGACAGACCTAATTAAATGTAAGATGCCGCAAACCGCCCTCACCCTAAATCCCTCTCCCTAGGGAGAGGGACTTTGAATCTTGCTCCCTTCT